>JAHLFE010000017.1 GCA_018884035.1 Candidatus Anaerobiospirillum pullicola | reverse complement strand
TGCGTAAGCTCAATCCCGTGTTGGCAACCGCTGTAGAGCGCAACGATCCAAACTACCTCTTCCCTGCTTTAAACCAGCAAGAGCAGGTGCAATTGCAGATTAGAGCCAATGAGGATGAGTTCAAAATCGCGCACCTGCAAACGACTTTAGAAAAGCTCGGTGAGCTGCTTGATCGGCAAACGCGAGGTGAGACGGCCTCCGACCCAAAGGTCTACGTCATTGTGGCTATGAGCAATATGCCTGAGTTTCAAGCCATGTGGCGTGACTACTTCCTCCATAACCCCTTCTTACGGGATCGACCAAATATCAAGCTCGTGCAGCTACTCACAGAGGTCAATGCAGAGGGCACTATCGACCAAGGTCGTGTGTGTAACGAATTTCTGCAGTCATTTGATCTTAGTGAGGATGCGTGGCTGTTTTTCGTTCAAGCTGATTACGAAATCCTCGATGATTTAGGTAAGATCTTTGCTTTGCTTGACCGTAATTGTTTCTACAGCCCCCACGGTCATATCAGGGCCAAGTACCGCAATCATGATTACAGCCTACAAATCAACATGCACGTGCTTGAAAATCGCCACAATGGTAGCTTTAACCCTGGTCACAACAATATTGACTTACTTTGGGACAAAAACAGAGTTGAGGCCTTAGAAGCGGTCTTGGCTGTCCATAGCTCGCTGCTACGCCGTTATCCACAGCTGCGCTTTGATGCTAAACTCACTATCCATTTGCTTATTCAAGACATCAGCATTAACGGCCAGCTCAATTACGGCATTGAATCGCGCGCACTTGCGATCAATGCAAATCACCACTGTAACCATTACTACACCTCACCACCAGCTCTTATCAAGAGCTTAGCTTACCTTACAGACAAGTACCCTGATCTCTACATTCCTGTATTATTAGGGCATTTCGTAGGTAAGAAAGTCACCCATTAACAGCAGCGCTTACCAGCACGCGGGTCTTATGCTCGCGAGCTCGCGCTCAAGACGCAACAGTTTTCCTCACTCCCCCACGCCCCTACCAACGTAACGATATGGTCGCCACATAGTGACCAGCACCCTTGTTATGAGTTTGGGCCTCTGCTGCGGAGCTCAGATATAAGCTCCACTGCCTCACTTTCTAACACAACACCAATCCACAATATGGACACTTTAAAGCTAACTAAAACTAATGGCGACACCAATGAGGTGACAGCCGCAGAGTATGGTCATTACATCTACGACCACTATGAGCAGCATGACTTTATCTGGTCGCAAGACTTCATGCGCTATCGCCGTAATCACGTGACAGCCTCCTTAGCAGCAAAGCTTAAGGCTGGTATGGACGAGCTCTCCTGTGCCTTGGTCGACCACATGGAGGATATGTACGATCTGCTGCCAATGTTAGGTCACGTTCTGATTCAAAAGGATGCGGTCTTAACCGCTGAGGATCAGAAGCGCTGTCAGTTATGGCAGCAAAAGGCTGCCAACAACGAGCTGCCAGAATTTTATAAGCAGCTCCCACAGTTTTGTCAGCCTGAGTACGTCAACCAATACGGCCTCTACGACAGTGATCCTCAAGTGCTTGCCTACATCAACGGTAAGGACATCATCGACGGTGGTGCCTACATGGGTGACACCACGCTGTTGTTCCACGAGATGTTTCCCCTGTCGCGTTTCTACGCCATTGAGCCCGCATCAACCAACATCAAGTACATGCAAGAGCGCACGCTCTGTGAGCTCCTCAAGACCGACAGCTCACGCGTCTTTACCGTACATGCCGGTGTAGGCGAGCACCACGATCGCATGACCATTACCAAACCTTCTGGTCATGCCTCCTACTCGCTCGTGCTCAACGCTGATACTTCCCCTAATTATCTCAAGTATCGCAACGAGCAGTATCAGCCCGATACCGAGGAAGTGGACATCATCGCTATCGATGACTTAGTCCGTGAGCGCCAACTGCACGTTGGTCTCATTAAGCTCGATATTGAGGGTTTTGAACCCCACGCGTTGCGCGGTGCTCTACACACCATTAAGACCCAGCGCCCGGTGATCATCAGCGCTATCTACCACACGCCTGAGGAGTACTACGAGCTCAAGCCTTACCTTGAGAGCTTAGACCTCGGCTATGAGTTCAAACTCCGTTACTCTGGCAGTAGACAGCCCTACTATGAGATCGTGCTGATCGCTACTCCAAAAATAAGCTAAGCCACACCGAACATCTCTGGTACTAAGCCAGATACCAGACAACGGCAGCGCACACCGCATTTGTGCGCTGCTTAGTCATCCCCCTTTATCCGTACTGCGTTGGGGCTAACGGCACTCTTAGCTTGACACCTGCAAAATGCAAAACTGCAGGCAATGACGGGACAAAGTGTCGACCTATACGGTCGCAAAGTGTACGTAGGCGCCATGGTTGTGGGACTCTCTTCTTTTCTAACACAACCTACCCAAGTACAGTATGGATACTTTGCAACTCACCAAACCCAACGGCGAAACTTATGAGATGGATGCCGCAGCCTACGGCCATCTCATCCACGACAACTACCAGCAGATGGACTTTGTGTTTGCCCCAGAGTTTATCCGCTACCGCCGCCAACACGTGACTGCCACTTTAGCCGCCAACCTCAAAGCAGGGATGGACGATATCTCCTGTGCGCTCATCGACCACCTTGAGGATATGTACGACCTGCTGCCGATGCTGCCTAAAGTCATGGTAAGCAACGCGGCGGTTTTCACCCCTGAGGATCACCAGCGCTATCAGTTATGGCAACAGATGCTGGCAAGCAAGAGCTTACCACCACAATTTGCTAAGCTGCCATCCTTCTGCCCATCTGAGTACGTTAATAAATACGGTCTCTACGACAGCAAGCCACAAGTGCTTGACTACATCAATGGCAAGGACGTGATCGACGGTGGCGCCTACATTGGTGACACCACGCTGCTGTTTCACGAGCTGTTTCCACAATCGCGCCTGTATGCCATTGAGCCCGCCTCATCCAATGTGAAGTACATGCAAGAGCGCACGCTCTGTGAGCTCCTCAAGACCGACAGCTCACGCGTCTTTACCGTACATGCCGGTGTAGGCGAGCATCATGACCGCATGACCATCACCAAGCCATCCGGCTTTGCCACCTACTCGCTGCTATTTACCGATGAAAATACGCCAAGCTACAAGGAGCATCGCAGCGCAAGCTTTGTCCCTGATAGCGAGGAAGTGGACATCATTACCATTGATGATTTAGTCCAAGAGCGCCAGCTTAATGTCGGCCTCATCAAGCTCGATATTGAGGGTTTTGAACCCCACGCGTTGCGCGGTGCTCTGCACACCATTAAGACCCAGCGCCCGGTGATCATCAGCGCTATCTACCACACGCCTGAGGAGTACTACGAGCTCAAGCCTTACCTCGAGAGCTTAGACTTGGGCTATGAGTTCAAACTCCGTTACTCTGGAAGCAGACAGCCATATTACGAGACTGTGCTGATCGCTACCCCGCAGCATCTCAAGTAAGCTGCGCTGCATCTCTCCCACCTTCAATAATAGGCGCTTCTTTGCGTTTGCGGGGGTAGCGATACAACACGATCACCCGCGCACGAGTGCACCTCGCTCCCACCAGCACTCTGGCCTCAGGTTACAAGGGAGATACTGCGCTGAGGCACTAACCCTCTAAAGGAAGCCCATAATAACAAGCCCACTATGCGCCGTTGCATGCGACAGCACTGTGGGCTTGCTATCTCGCCTCTAATCCACCATCTCCGCACGATCGCCGTTTTCTTCTAACCACACGCGACGATCGCCCGCCCGCTTCTTTGACAGCAGCATATCAAAGAGCGCAAAGGTCTCATCCTGCACCGCGTCCTCCAGCGTCAGCTGCATTAAACGCCGTGATTGCGGCGCTAAGGTCGTCTCTCTAAGCTGCTCCGGATTCATCTCACCTAAGCCCTTGAAGCGCTGGATCTTGATGCTCTCTGGCTTGGCACCACGACGTAAAAACAGCTTCTGCTTTTGGCTCAGCTCCGCATCATCCAAGGCGTAAGCCTTATCCTTACCGCTGTCGATACGATAAAGTGGTGGGCAAGCCACATAGACATGGCCCTCGCGCACAAGCTTCGTAAAGTGCTTCACAAAAAGCGCACAGAGTAAGGTGCCAATGTGCAAGCCGTCAGAGTCAGCATCAGCTAAGATGCAGATCTTGTTGTAGCGCAGCCCCTCTAAGTTATCACTATCAGGCTCTAAGCCCATCGCCACCGAAATCGCGCGAATTTCTTCCGAGGCTAGTGCGGTGCGTGCGGATACTTCCCACGTGTTTAAGATCTTGCCACGTAAAGGCAAGATAGCTTGAAAAGCCGCATCACGCGCTTGACGTGCCGAGCCACCGGCCGAGTCACCCTCAACAATGAATAACTCACTGCGGCTAGGATCCGTAGAGGTGCAATCGACCAATTTGCCAGGTAATTGTGGGCCACGCACTGCTTTTTTGCGCTCCACCACCTTGGCCGCACTGTCGCGCGCCTTGGCGGCGGCAATGATCATATTGGCAATAGCCTTGGCCGTGTCGACGTGAGCGTTTAAGTACAGCGAGAAGCGGTCTTTAACCGCATTTTCCACTAACGGGGCGCACTCGCGCGAAGAGAGCTTTTCCTTGGTTTGACCGGCAAATTGCGGGTCACGCATCTTCACCGAGAGCACATACGAGCAACGATTCCAGATGTCATCCGCCACCAGTTTTAAACCACGTGGCAGCAGATTGTGCAGATCGCAGAACTCGCGCATGGCAGTGAGCAGGCCCGTGCGGAAGCCATTTACATGGGTACCGCCCTCGGCTGTAGGAATGAGGTTGACAAAGGATTCACGCACCAGCTCGCTATGGCCATCACCCTCCATTTCCCACGTAACGGCAAAGGCAATCTCCGACTCCTCATTTTTGATCACTTCTGAGTATGGCGGATTAGGCACAATGGTGCGCTCAGCACATTGGTTCTGCAGGTAGTTGCCCAGCGAGCCCTCATGCGTCCACGTAAACTCCTCACCGCTCTTTTCGTTAACGAAATGCACTGTGAGGTTAGGGCAAAGCACGGCTTTAGCCTTTAACAGGTGCATTAAAGACTTAAAGTTAAAGTGCGGCGAGTCAAAGTACGAGTCATCCGGCCAAAAGCGCACAGCGGTGCCGGTAGCCTTGCTGTCGCACTTGCCAATAACGTGTAAGTCCTCAACCTTATTGCCATGCTCGTAGGCCAGCGCGTAGATCTTGCCATGGCGCTGAATACGGGCCTCAAGGCGCGTCGAGAGCGCGTTTACCACACTGACACCGACACCATGCAGACCACCGGAAAAGCCGTAGGTTTTGGAGTTGAACTTACCACCGGCGTGCAACTTACCAAAGATCAGCTCCACGGCAGGCACCTTTTCTACGGGGTGGATATCCACCGGCATACCACGACCGTTATCGACCACCTCTAAGGACTCATCCTCATGCAGCATCACCTCGATGTAGGTGGCGTAACCTGCCAGAGCCTCGTCGACAGAGTTGTCGATCACCTCCATACCCAAGTGGTTAGGGTTGGTGGTGTCGGTGTACATACCTGGGCGACGGCGTACAGGCTCTAAGCCCTCTAGCACCTCGATTGAGGAACTGTCATAAGCGTCTTGAGCTTTAGTCATCGCTGTCGTCTCCATGTATGTGCCAAAAAGATGGTTATCTGCGCTGCTGTCGCTTTGCTGAAGTGAGAGCAAGCAGCTCAGGGGGGCATTAGCTTAGCATAGGACAGCGTGCCGTGGGCGCAAATCGTATGCCTTATGCCTAAGCTGCGCTTTACTGTGGGTAGCTTAACACTGCACTTTGGAGCAGCACCCATCATGCGTGACTATCACCATCAGCCCACATAAAGCGTGCTGCTATGGGCGCTACTGCCGCTGCCACCGCTGCTGCGATGCTGCGCCTTTGCGCCTTTGCGCCTTCATAGTTTCACCGGTGCAGCTTAAGGGCAGCTAAGGACTGCTTAAGGTCTGCCTTAAAGGCTGCCTTTCCCAGTTGTATGCTGTTTTGCGCGTATGTTTCTTGCTCTATAATGCGGCTGTGAGTAATGGTTCTAACCTTGGCATCCGCACCTTGTGTGCGAGCAATACCTTTTTCCCTTGCTGGACTATGAGGTGGTGTCAAGAGAACCGGTGTTTAACCCTTAGTGCCGGGCTATACCTGCGGGTATAGTCTTCCTAGCTGCGCTTCTTGCGGACGTTGTTTTTTACCCAGCAGTACGCTCTACCCCGCCCCTAAGGCGGCTCTTGAGGTAGAGCAAGGCCCCCTAACTCCTCTGTACTCTTTTTTGCTTTGCCAGCTGTGCGCTCACCACAGCTCTGCGGCCCCTTTGCGGCCTTTAGTCTGCATGCTGATGCTGATTTATCGCACCATGTGCAGACTCTATGTGGTAATGACAACGCCTCAACTTAGCCAGCACTGACAGAGGATAGTTGATGGCCGAGTCGTCCGATGGACAGGAGAAGACCGAAGAGCCGACTGGTAAACGAATATCAGACGCGCGTAAAAAAGGTCAACTCCCACGCTCTCGTGAGGCTGGTACTTTCTTTGTGCTGATCTCCGGCGTGCTCTCACTGTGGCTCGTTGCTCCGTTTTTAGGTAAGAGCATGATGGGTGTTATGGAACACTCCTTTACTCTTAGCCGTGAGCAGGTCTTTGACCTCTATGAGATGGGCCGTGTCTTTTACCAAGATCTCTTTGCCGTTGCCATTCCCCTCTTGATTGTGTGCGGCTTTATGCTGCTAGCAGCTTTCTTTGGCAACATCATGGTTGGCGGTATGAACTTCTCGACTGAGGCGATGATGCCAAAGTTTGACAAGCTCAACCCCATCAATGGCATCAAGCGTATCTTCAGCCTCAACTCTATTGTCGAGCTCATTAAGAGTATCGCCAAGGTTGTGTGTATTGGCGCCATCTGCTACTTCCTGATCAGTGGCCGTATAAACCAGATTCTCAACCTGTCCTACATCGACATTTATGCAGCGGTGCAGCAGGCCTTTACCATTCTCTTCTGGTTTATGCTGATCATTGTCTGCGCCATGATCCCGATCATCTTGATCGACGTGCCTTTCCAGATCTGGCAATACCGTCAGCAATTGCGCATGACCAAGCAAGAGCTGAAGGATGAAATGAAGGAGACGGAAGGTAACCCACAGATCAAGAGCCGTATCCGTCGTAGACAGTACGAGATGGCGGTGCGTCGTATGATGGCGAAGGTGCCAACAGCCGACGTGGTTGTGACCAACCCTACCCATTATGCGGTGGCACTGTCATATGATCCCGATGGTGAGTTAGCGCCAATTGTGGTGGCTAAAGGTGTGGATGAGGTTGCGGAGAAGATTAAGGAAATCGCCCGCGAGTACCAGATTCCTATCTTGCAGTTACCACCACTTGCACGTTCTTTGTACTACACCACTGATTTAGACCACGAGATTCCACGTGGTCTGTTCCAAGCGGTGGCGCAAGTACTGGCGTGGGTTATGGGCACCAAGGCCTACAAAGAGGGCAAGACGCCGCATAAGCCACGTGATCTGGATAAGAACCTCCCAATTCCAGACGAGCTGCGCTTCTAGCGGCAGCGAAAAGGCCTCCTACAAGCTTTTGTGGGTGGCCTTTTTGTTTTCAGAGGTAAACGGGGGCAAAGAGTTAGAGGAACAAGGTGTGTATCCCACACAAGCAAATCCCAAAGGATGTAACTGCCTGCAATCAGGTGTTTTATCCTGAGAGGAGGTGTTTGCTGAGGCGCTACTCTTATCTTGAATCGTAGCACAGAGTATGCGCTCAGCTCTACTCACGTCTACAGCAAAAACCTGATGTTTATCGGCGTTATCAATAAGAGGCGGCTATTGCTGCTCAGCGAGTCATTACTGATGCGGTGTGCTTGCGTGCTGATTGGGCATGCCAGCGTGCAAGCTCAACGCCCCTGAGATAAGGCGCCGTCAGGCGCTTTTTAGGTTACCTACGGAACAAGATGAGCAGGTGCGGGGCGTGCTGTAAGCAACCTACCACCAGCAGCAACAGCAACAGCAACAGCACAAGGTCTGAAGTAGGTGCGCATGCTCCTTACAGCGACCTGCTTACAGCGTCCTAATGGTCAGGACTGCCATATCAGTGGAGAGCGTTTTTCCTATTGTTCCTTCAAAGTATTTTTCCCTATGCTATTGGCTTAAAACCGGCCTTTTAGGTGGGGTTAAGCACCTTGATGCAGAAACCTGATTGGGAGCGTCGAGCGTCGCTACCGCGACGTATCTTGAGGTAGGTTAATGGCAAGTAGCTGTGCGCACACAAGGGAAAAACACCCTCTATCAGTGTTTGGTGCCTGCTACCATACGGCTTCAGGAAGGCTGCCAGCAAGCAGCAGGCAGCAGTGCTGGCTGGCAGGCTGGCAGGCAGCACTGCTTGTGCTTCAAGCAAGCCCTCAGGCTTAATCTAAGTGCGTAATGACCTGTCCCGTTTGCAACCACGTATAGAGCTCCGCTGTAATCTGCGGAAAATCCAGCTCACAAGTAAAGCCCGTATCGCGCTGTAACAGCTCAGGGGAAAACACTGACTTATCCAAGCGCACGTCCTGATAGCTGAGCGCCCCAAACTCTACAGGTGCAGCAGTAGCGTGCAATTGCAAAAGGATATTGACGTATTCCTTAAGCGGGCGGGCATGGCCTGAGCCAATCCAATACTCAGCTTGCGGCTGTCCACGCTCACCAATGATCTTTAAAGCGCGCACACAATCAAACACCGAGACCACATCAAAGTACTGCTCACATGGGGTAAAGCGTAAAGGCTCACCCTTTAAGATCCGCTTCATCGTAGCAGTGATAAAGGAATCACGGTGATCCAAGGGGCCCATGATGTGCGACTGATTAACGATGATCAGCTCACAGTGCATGCTAGAGCACATGGCTTTTAAGGTCATACGGGCACAGCGCTTGGCCTCAGCATAGATGATGTGGCGGTTATAGTAAGGGGCATGATGGAAATCAAGCGGCAGATAGGCCTCGGTAAAAGCCTCTTCCATGGTGCCAATCTGCACTAAGCGCTTACAGCCTAAAGCCTCTGCCAGCAAAAAAGCTTGCTGCGAGGCCAGCACATTGCCCATCTGTCCCGCGACATCGAGATCAGACAAGCCCCCACTGCTTCCCCACGCCAGATTGTAAAACACGGCATTAGAGCCCAATTGCACAGCGCCGATACCGGCTGCCTCCAGATACTTGGGGACAGAGGACAGTTGCTCTTGGGAAAGCGGGATATAAGTGAGCAACTTGTGTGCGGCTAAGCGCTGCGGATCGACTTGCTCCCAAGGCTTACGCCCAAAGGCCACCACCCTAATGTTATGGTGCAAAAAGAGCTTGGTCAGCCATGAGCCAATGAAACCGGTGGCACCGGTGATCAGCGCACAAGAAATAGGAGCGCTGTGCGAGGTGGACGTTTGGTTGAGCATGGTGTTGTGTTCTCTATGAGTATCTTGCAAGGAGATGCTGATGATAAGTGGTGATGGTAAGGAGCCTTTGCTCTGCTTATATCGCCACTACAGTAGCATTGTAGCGGCCAGAGCTCATGCTCAGGGCCACCATGGCCTACGAAACATTCACCTTAAGCCGCAGCTTGCAGTCTTTGCAAACACACAAAGCGCTTATTTATCAGGCAAATGACCACTGCCGACATCTTTGCAGCAAAAATTTTCAAAATTTTTAAAAAATTTCTTGACACTCTGCATTTTGCCCTTATAATGGGCTTCGTTTTCTGACGGCGCGGGGCTATAGCTCAGTTGGTTTAGAGCGCCTGCATGGCATGCAGGAGGTCATCGGTTCGATTCCGTTTAGCTCCACCAAACGAAAACAAGATCTTAGGCTGGGGGTATAGCTCAGTTGGTAGAGCATCTGCTTTGCAAGCAGAGGGTCTACGGTTCGATCCCGTATACCTCCACCAGTAAGATAAAAATCAGGTTTTGGGGCTATAGCTCAGTTGGTTTAGAGCGCCTGCATGGCATGCAGGAGGTCATCGGTTCGATTCCGTTTAGCTCCACCAAAACCCTCTTAGGCCGTGATGGCCTTTATTTTTACCCTTGTGTTGTATCTATGTGTTTTTAGCGTAGCATACGACCAGTCACCTACCTACCTACCTACCTACTTACCTCCACCTACCTCTTAAGCTCCACGGCTCACTTCACCACCACTAAGCGCCCATACTGCGAAGCTCTTAACTTGCCCACACAGCGGCTTTGAAGCCCCTGCTTGTTATGTGGCGCGCCTGCTTGCGGCTATTAGTGGTGCACTAGCCTCACTTTTTTCCCTTTTGCTGACAATTTAGCCCAAAGCGTATTTGCCTCAAGCCAATCTTTGCCGTAAATTTATTCATCACCTATCTCTGCGCCCTGCGTCAGTGCTCAATTGTCCCAAGCTGTGGCCATGATCACAGCCTCATTTGCCGCTAACCTACACTTTAGTGAGGTTTGCTACAATAACAGCACTACCTGCCGCTGCACGCCTCCGCGTTTGCACCGCCACCACAGCCGCTGTCATCTCTTCATGTACACAACGGCTCAGAGTGCAGGATTAGTAGGCTCAGTTGCCTGCGCTACCACTTGCTCTAAGCTTAGCAGGGGGCGCTGACTGATGGAATTTGTATGTTGAGGGTGCTCAATGCGATTCAAAGTTGGAATGTTAGCGCTCGCCCTAACGGGTATGCTTAGCGCCAGCGTGCACTCAGTGCAGGCTGAAGACCTGTTAGACATTTATAACGAGGCCTATTTGCGTGACCCTGTGGTGCTGCAGGCCAAGGCCAATCGCGATCGAGCCGTAGCTGCTATCGATGAAGCCACTGCTGCCTTACTGCCACAGTTAAACTTAACCGGTAGCCTCAATTACACCCGTATCAATCCCGCAGGCGATACCTCCTCTTACAATAACAGAGCCGCTGCTGGTGGCATCGACTTATCGCAGGCCATTTGGCGGCACAGCTCGTGGGTAAACCGCGATATCGCCACTAAGACCGCCGCCCAGCAAGAGCTGGTATACGCCGACGCCTTACAACAGCTCATTATTCGTGTCTCCACGGCTTATTTCAACGTCTTAAATGCCTTGGATACCGTGACCTTTGCTAAGGCCAATCAGGCAGCCTTAAAGCGTCAGCTGGATGAGGCTACCCGTCGCTTCCATGTGGGCTTAATCGCAGAAACTGACCAGTTAGAAGCTCAAGCTGCTTACGATTTAGCCACTGCTCAGGTAATCACAGCTGAGAACAACCTCATTAACTCCTATGAGGAGATTCGTAAGCTCATTGGCCGTCAGGTCACTGAACTTAACGCCTTAGATGAGGCCCGCTTTAGCCCAATGCCTGTGGTGCGCTCCATTTCGCAAGTGGTCGCTGAGGCAGAACAAAACAACTTAAACTTACAGGCCAACATCATTAGCCGTGATATCGCTAAGGATCAGATTACCTTAGCGCAGACCGGTCACGAGCCAACCTTAGATCTGGTCGGTTCGGTGCAAATGGCCAACAACAATTACTCGGTTGATTCACCATCTTTACAAGATGGCTCCAGCAACAACGCCTCGGTGGGTGTAGCCTTAAACTTCCCATTGTTCTCTGGCGGCGCGGTCAGTTCGCAAGTTGAGCAAGCTCAACACAATTATGTAGCGGCATCTGAGGCCTTAGAGCTGGTGCACCGCACCATGATCTCGGACGCTAATAACAACTACAACAACGTCCAAGCTGCTATTTCGTCGGTGATTGCTTACCAGCAAACAGAGCGCTCGGCACAAAGTGCCTTAGAGGCGACGCAAGCTGGCTACGAGGTGGGTACGCGTACCATATCGGACGTGTTAGATGCAACGCAGCAACTGTACTCGGCAAAGCAAAGCCTGTCGGCAGCACGCTTTAATTACATCATGTCGCGGCTGCAACTGTTGTACACCCAAGGCACACTGAGTTTGGATGAAATCGAGGCGGTTAACCGTGGCTTAAAGCGCACGGCTACTTCAGCCCCTACGATTTCGCATGCTAATGGCCAAGGTGCATTTACCCCTGCTGCTAACAGCAGCAACAACGCTGATGGTAGCAATGGTGCTGATGGCAGCAACGGCGCTAATAGCAACAACTAAACTACGAGGCAAGAGCAAGCTCCACTAAGCCTGCCCCGAAACAAAAATGCCGTGCTTCTTTCCTGTATTTGCAGGCAAGGGACACGGCATTTTGCTTTTGTGGACGTGAAATTTACAAGGCGCCATGCGGCGCCTTTGTTGTCAACGGGCCGCAGGTGCAGCCCATGATCTCAACACTACTAAGAGGTTTGCTTGATCTTCTCGACAATACCTGTGGTCGAGCAATTGTCCACAAAGTTGAGGATCTTGACCTTGCCACCATTAGACAGAACCTCTTGGTGACCGGCAATCTGCTCTACCTTGTAATCACCGCCCTTTACCAAAATGTCAGGTAAGACCTTGGCGATCAAGCGCTGTGGCGTCTCCTCATTAAACGGCACCACCATATCCACACAGCTTAAAGCTGCCAGCACCGTCATACGATTCTCTAAAGGCACAATCGGACGCGTTGGGCCCTTGAGCTTTTGCACCGACTTATCAGAGTTCACCGCCACAATCAGCACATCACCCAAAGCACGTGCCTGCTGTAAGTACTCCACATGGCCCTTATGCAGGATATCAAAGCAGCCATTGGTCATAACAATGCGCTTGCCCTTTTGCTTTAAGCGCTGCACCTCCGCCATGAGCTCGTCTTCAGTTAAAACACCACTGTGCTTGAGCATGCCATGACGCGCAAAGATCTCTTCTTCCAGCTCCTCTGGACTTACCGTCGAGGTACCTAACTTACCCACGACAATACCAGCAGCGCGGTTAGCAATAGCGCAAGCCTCAGGCAGAGGGGAGCCACTGGCAAGGCACGCCGCTAAGGTCGCAATCACGGTATCACCAGCACCGGTCACGTCGTAAACTTCACGAGCATAAGTAGGAATATGCAGCGTTGGCTTGCCTGGCACCACCAGCGACATGCCATCCTCAGAGCGCGTGACTAAGAGCGCCTCTAATTCACAATCGCGAATCAGACGCAGTGCCTTTTGCTCTAAATCGTCATTGTCTTTGACCTTACCTACTACCGCCTCAAACTCGGACATATTTGGCGTCAGTAAGGTTGCGCCCATGTAGCGCTGAAAGTCTGTGCCCTTGGGATCAACCAAGACAGGAATGCGATGCAGACGCGCTTCTTTAATCATGGATTGCACCGATGACAGGGCACCTTTGCCATAATCAGAGCACACCAGTACTTGGCTATCGCGTAAGGCCTGCCGTAGCGTCAGCATGAGGTGGCCTTGGTCGATATCGGTATAGCCCTTTTCAAAGTCGATACGAAGTAACTGTTGGTGACGGCTTAAGACTCTGAGCTTAGTAATGGTAGGTTGCAACGGCGTCTCAATAAAACGCGGCTCAATCTTTTTCTCCCGTAAAAGATTGGCTAAGAGCTCACCGGCCTCATCCTTACCCACTAAACCGACAATGTCACAGGCGATGCCTAAGGAGGAGAGGTTTAAGGCCACATTAGCGGCACCACCAGCACGCTCCTCAAAGCGATCGACATTGACCACAGGTACTGGAGCCTCTGGGGAGATGCGGGTCGAAGTGCCGTACCAGTAGCGATCCAGCATCACATCACCCACGACCGTAACCCTACCACCAAAACGAGGCAAACTCCGCACGTCCATGCATCAACTCCCGAAGACAACCTGTGATTAGAGCGGTAGCAACGCAGCAGTAACGGCGGCAAACACAGCGCTTTTACCCCTACTGTCACGTGGCTATAAACTTAGGCCATAATAGCAAAAGCCTCTGTGCTTTTGTGTTTTCAGTGTAGTTGTTTTAATATGCAGCGTTAGAGCTCGGCTGTAAAAGCAATCCATACAGACCATGGCTCCACTAAGAGTAAGCTCACCAGAGCCACTCTTAATTGCTCTGCAATAACCTAAGCGCTACGCTTCCGACTAAACTTCTGCTGCGACCACAGACGCTAATAGCGTCACCGGAGCCAATAGCGGCACCAACGCGACGCGCTGCTGACAGCGGCGCTGCTGCACTGCCGCCGTGCTGTGGTTTGTTGCGCCACACTTTGGCTTAACCTCGCCTCATCTTGGGGATAGCAAGTAATTCATGCTCAGCGCACGCACCCTTTCTCTGAATACGGCTATATGGCCCTTGCAGTATGCGGCGCTCGTCGCAGCCATGAGCGTCATCTTTGGCTGTGACCTCGGTACCCTCTTTATCAATCAGCAGTACCTCTCCAATCTCTTTTTACTCTCCCTGAACCGCTCGCATGTAATCATTGGTACCTACATCTTAGGCTTTATCTTCGGTACCTTTATCTCTGGCTATGTCACCTACGGCTCAGGACGAAAAATCACCATTGTCTCAAGCTCATTAGTCGGCTCCTTTGCCATTCTGGCCTCGGCCGTAGCCCCAAACTTTGCTATCTTCCTCTGCTCCGAGTTCGTCATTGGCTTTTCTTTTGGCCTCTTTTTTATTGCCGCCTGCCTCTACAACTGCGAGCTAATGCTGCCCAGCTTACGTGGTACCGCTCTCTCCTTTATCCCTATTGGTACTGCCTGCGGAACGCTGCTCTCTCTTATCACCTATACCGATCCTGTCAGCAAGCCCTTAGTGGTCTTTATTGTGCTGGTGATCCTCAATCTCATCTTGCTGGCTACTACCGTCATCAAGCTACCAGAATCACCACGCTACTTAGCATTAACCGGCTCAACGGATGCGGCTTTAGCTGTGCTCTTTAAGCTACGTCATGACATGGGCATGGCCGCCCGTGAGTTGGCAGAAATCAATGAGTGCTGCCGTGGTGAAAACCGGAGCTTAGAGTTCTACATCCAAAACACTATCTACCGCCGCTTGCTGGCTTTTATTTGCGTCAGCACCTTTATCCTCAATATGGCGGGCAGCTTTATCATCCCTTACGTGCTTTTAGATAACCTCTCCTTGGTACTTCTGTGCGAGGAGAACAACTACTGCTATTACGACCTCAACAGCGCCTTGATTTACACCACATTTACCCTGATCTTTATCTCGGTGTTGCTCCATGCGCTGGCTCTGACGCGCTTTTCGCGCCGTTTTATCGTGCTCTTTAGCCTCTCTACGGCGTGTACCTTTTTAGCGATTACGACCATTACCAGTCTGCTACCACACAGCGACCTTAAGAACTATATTCTTACCATTGCCCTGCTAGCCTTTATCTTCTTTGGTATGGGCTTTTACTCGATCTTTATGTGCGTACTCATCCCTGAGCTCTTACCGATCCGTGGTCGTGAGTTTGGCTTTGCGGCGATCGTGCTGGCACAGGGGATCGGCCAGCTGTTTAGTATGCAGGCGTATACGCCAATGATTCATCAGCTAGGCTTTAGCTCCTTTTTAGCGATGGCGACGCTGCTTATGGGTATCAGTCTCTACTTCCTCTATCTGTTCTTGCCACCACTTACCGGCCAAAAGAGCTTAGAGGGCATCGAGCTGCGCGTAATGTCTCTGCCTAAGTTTATGTCGCTGCGGCACTTAACCAGCGCTGCTACCAGTAATACCATGCGCTAAGGTTCTGCTCAAAAACGGGCTCTGCTCAGAGTGTGGTGGATATCACAACGTAGCCTCATACCTTTATGTAGGTTCATGAGCCGTGGTTATGGCGTTTGCTGTTAGCCACCTAAGAGTAGTATTGGGGCTATCTCCACCAAACTCTGAGGAGACCCCAAAAACGGTCAGCTGCGCTTAACAACAGCCCGTGGCTGTGTCACAACAGCCAGAACAGCGTGGCAAGACAAGCTGCATACGCCCAGAGAACCATCGCAGCTACTGAAAATCTTTTGTAAGAATAAAGCGCCATGGTCGCTTTTTGTTAGCATGCACAATGATGCGCGCTCACGTCCGCCTGCTCGCTTAACTTGCAGTCTGGTTACTGCTACCTCACATGCTCTGACCTTCAGGCATGACTCTACATGCAGCAACGTGCACGCTGGCACACTGAGGAGAAAAGGAGAATCAACTATGGCAATGCTTACTTCAGCCCGTAAGGCTGCCATCGCATTTGGATGCGGAGTTCTGTTAATGTTTCCTGCCTTTACGGCTGTGGCCAGTGATCAGCTGTTAGAAGACTTTCAATACTACGACCTGCCAACCACGGTCAGCCAAAATGTTGCCCATGCCCTGATGGAAGAGAATGCGGCCATTGTCATTGATGTGCGCTCACCTGAGGAGTACGCTGAGGGTCACATCGCTGGTGCTTACAACTTCCCTGTAGAGACCATTGCTAAGCATGCTGCTGACTTTCAGGTGGTAAAGGACACTAACACCCCTGTGTTAGTCTACTGCCGCACCGGCATTCGTGCCGCCTCAGCGGTCTCGGCCTTAATGGACATGGATATCAAGCACCTCATGAACATGGGTGGCGTGTCCTCATGGGAATACGGTCTCACTACCGAAGTGCCAACCACTCCATTTGCTGATGCCGTCAAGGCAGTAAAGCCTTACAAGGCTCAATAAGACCAGCATTCACCTCCCAACAAAGCCCGCATTTGCGGGCTTTGTTGTTTGAGGAGTACAGCAGTAGCACTGCTGCAGCAGTGGCGGATACAGCGTCAGCAGCGGTGACGGCAGCAAGCGCAACGCTCACCTTGGTCTATTTCCGGCTTGTGCTATGCTTAACATACAGTGAGGCCTATGCAGCCACGACTGCTCACGACGGCAGTTGTGACCTCATTTTTCTCTGAGGCTATAGCCAAGGCACTCTTTGCACTCTCACTACTCCGATAGCGCACGCAACAAAATAGCTAGCCCCGCTAAGCTTGCTGTTGCGTCTTTCTCGCTGTCAAGGCTACTGCGCTGCATAAGAGCGGCGCGTGCTAGCTCTGCTCTAAACACAACAACAACTTATTTTCATGAAATTTGTGATCTTAGCGGGCGGATTGGGTACACGCCTCAGTGAAGAAACCGTCCTCCGTCCAAAACCAATGGTGGAAATTGGTAACCACCCTATCCTCTGGCACATTATGAAGTGTGCCGCAGCGCAAGGCTGTGACGACTTTATCCTCCTCTGCGGCTACAAAGCCGAGCAAATCAAGCGCTACTTCGTCGACTACTACCTCAACAACTCCGACATCACCGTCGACCTCAAAGACAACACGGTTTCAGTGCACACCCAATGTCGCGAACCGTGGAAAGTCACCATCTTAGATACCGGTCTTGAGACCCTAACCGGTACTCGCCTCCTCAAAGCCAAAGAGCACATCTTAGATGGCAGCAATGAACCTTTCATCGTCACCTACGGCGATGGCTTAAGCACGGTCAACCTCAAAGCATTGCTTGCTTTCCATCAACACAGTGGTAAAGCCGTAACCATTACGGCGGTGCAACCGACGGGACGCTTTGGCGCGCTGCAATTTGACAGCGCTGACAACATCACCAGCTTCTACGAGAAGCCTGCCGGTGATGGCAATTGGGTCAATGGTGGTTTTATCGCCTGTGAGCCTCGTTTCTTCGACTTTATCCCTGAGGGTAATGTCATGTTAGAGCGTGAGCCTTTCACGGCCTTAGTAAATGCCAATGAGCTCAACGCTTACCGCCATCATGGCTTCTGGCAACCAATGGACACGATGCGCGATAAGACCTTCTTAGAGGGCTTATGGCAAAGTGGCCAAGCTCCATGGAAAACGTGGGACTAAGCAGCTGCAGCTCCTCGTTTCTCTTTGTCCCTGTATCCATCTGCCTCAATTCACAAGGAGTAACACCACGTGTTACACGGTGTATGACACCACATGTTACACGGTGTATGACACCATGTGTCACACGGTGTATGCCCCTGCTTGCCCACGTTAGCAGCGCTACAGTAGCACTCCTCTCTGCATCCCTGCACTACAGCTACCTAATGTATGCTCGCAATGCCTGCTGCGCCATGATGCGCAGGATGGTATGGCTGCAAGCTAATCTCAAGTGAACTTGAGGCCAATAATCGTTCCCTCGCTTGCTATGACTGCCACTTTGACAGCGCCCGCCCCAGCATCTGTAGCCACTACGGACACGATGCCCCCTGTAGAAAATTTTTGGCAAGGCAAACGCGTGCTCATCACAGGTCACGCTGGCTTTAAAGGCTCGTGGCTGTGCATGATCTTGCAGCGCTTTGGCGCCAAGCTCTACGGCTTTTCTCTGCTGCCGCACGCCAAGCCCCGCATCTACAACCTACTCAACATCCCAGAACTGCTCACCGATGAATGCATTGCAGACATTAGCGACAGTGCTGCTCTTGCTGACTTTGTCCGCCGCTGTGAGCCTGAGATTGTCTTGCACTTAGCCGCACAGCCGCTGGTACGTGAGAGCTATCGTGACCCGCTTACCACCTACCGCACCAATGTGCTGGGCACCCTCAACGTCCTCGAAGCTTGCCACCACTGCCCCAGTGTAAAGGCGGTAGTAAATGTCACTACCGACAAGTGTTACGAGAATCCTGAGGATGGGCATGCCTTTGTGGAGAGTGATCCCCTTGGTGGTTACGATCTCTACTCCTCTTCTAAAGCCTGTAGTGAGATTCTCTCGGCCTCTTATCGTCGCTCGTTACTGCAAGAGCCTCATGCCATGTGCTTAGCTACGGCACGAGCGGGCAATGTCATTGGCGGTGGTGACTTTGCCGATGATCGCTTGCTGCCAGACTGTATTCGTGCTTTGTCTGATCCTGATAATGGCACCATTGTGCTGCGCTATCCCCAAGCCATACGTCCATGGCAGCACGTCTTGGAGCCACTTTTTGGCTATATCACCTTAGCGCAGCGCTTATACCAACGCGAAAGTGCCTACTGTGGTGCTTTTAACTTTGGTCCTGAGCAATCACAAGTACTCTCAGTAGAGCAGGTGGCGCAACAAGTAGTAAAGATCTGGGGCTCAGGGCAGGTGCAAGTCGAGGCTCATGACCACTTACATGAGGCGGGTTTGCTCTTACTTGACAGCAGCAAGGCCAAGCAGCTTTTAGGCTTTAAGCCGGTACTGACGGCCAGTGAAGCGATTGAGTGGACAGTGCAATGGTATCAGTTGTGGCAGCAAGGGGCTCCTAGTGATGTGTTACGCACACTGACACGGCTGCAGATTGGTGAATTTGTGGCGCTCCGTGAGGCTTAAGCGGCAACAAGCAACTTAAGCGCAAATCACCCTGTAAAACTGGTAGTACCGGTATTACTGGTACTACCCAGAGGTAGTGATGGAGTTTAAAAGTATTTACCACCAAGCGGCGTTTGAGGCCATCAAGATAAACCGCTAATACAAGCCATCCAATAGTGATCTTCAAAGTAGATAGCTGATCGGTGTGGCTCGGTAAATACTTTTGAACTTCATCAGTAGTACCCAAAGATAGTACCCTCTGAGGTACTTTCTGCCAGAGTAAGACAAAATGCAACGTTTTGACGTGATCACTACTCCCATTGCGGGCTTGCTCATACTGAAAGCTAAGCCTATTGGCGATGACCGTGGCTACTTTGAGCGCTTCTTCTGCGCTGAAGAGTTCAAAGAGATAGGCTTTACTGAGCCGCTATGCCAAATCAACCACTCGTTTAATCGCGAGAAAGGCACCTTACGCGGTGTGCACTACCAAAAGCCACCATTTTTAGAGACCAAGATCGTGCGCTGCATTCGCGGCAAAGTCCACGATGTCGCGGTAGACATTAGACGTGGCTCCCCTACCTTTTTACAGCACTTTGGGCTGGAGTTAAGTGCGGACGAGCCTACCTATCTCTACATCCCCAAGGGCATGGGCCATGCGGTGCAGGCCTTAAGCGACAACGCCGAAATCCTCTACCTTGTAAGCACTCCTTTCCATCCAGAGGCTGATAGTGGCTTAAATCCACTTGATCCGGCGCTCAACATTAAGTGGCCATTAGAAGTAACAGAGATAAGCCCCAAGGATCGGCAGCGGCCGTTTATCACACCTGATTTTACAGGCGTTGAGGTCTAAGCACTGGCAGTAACGTCAAGCACACAAGAGTGGTGTGGTAGCCACCGCCTCGGAGGCGTCAGCTGGCGCCTCTGAGGCGGTTAATGCAAGCCCACCACGCTACCAACCAACAGGCATACCTTGAGGCAAGGACTACCGCCAGTGTGCTCTGAGCGCAGTGCAGTGCAGCGTATCTTTTGTCCCTGTCCTCACTTACGTAGCGGTACACATTCCATGCACAAGGCTATTATTTGCGGCGCCAGCGGTTACATTGGCTCTGCTTTGAGCACTAAGCTCTTAGCACGAGGCGTAGACGTTTGGGGCATAGGCCGCAGAGAAGCTTTTACCCCACCACTGGTCGCAAGAGGCAATAATGAACCTGAAGCACAACTTGCCCTGTGGCATTACCAGAGTGTAGATGCGCAAGATTATGCGGCTTTAGCGAGCAATCCGCAGCTTCAAGCGTGGTGTCAGACTGATAGCGACGCGAGCAACATTGGCAGTGATAACGCCAGAGGGCCGGTGTTTTACTACCTCACATGGCGCGGCCATGAGCGCTTGCGTGATGGCTCCTTAGAGGAGCAGTTAAAGAATGTCGCTTACGTCAGCAACGCGATCGCCGCAGCGGCCCAATTAGGCTGCAGCAAGTTTGTCCTCGTGGGGAGCCAATATGAGGTACTCTTTCAGCACTACCTCAATACGGGCGCATGGCACGAGTCATACTTTGAATCTGGTGCCACAGACTATATCTACCCCGCCTGTAAGCTCTTTGCCTATGAGCAAGCAGAGCTTACTGCATACCTCAAGCGCATTGACCTTGTGCACACCCGCTTTTCCGTAGCACTCGATAGTAAGTTAGCGGCCCCCAACTATATAGCACGCACGCTCAAAAGCATCTTAGCGGGGCAAGCCTATGAGCCTCCACGCAGCCCTATTCTCTATGAGATGGTGCTGCTTGAGGACTTAGCGCAAATGTTTTACCTCGCCGGTTGCTATGGGCACAACAAAGACGTGTTTTACTTGGGCTATGGGCAGTGTGCGTCCTTGCATGACTACTTTGCCAGCGCCGCGCACTACAGCAAAGAACAAGCAGCACACGTGCAACTGCCTAAGGTCGACGGCGAGCAAGCGCTGGTGGCCACCTTTAAGGCCACAGCTCTTAAGCAGCGCTGTCCAGAGGGGGAGCAAGCGGTGTTTAGCCACGATTGGGATTACGTGCTGCGTCACCTGCAAGCGAAGGCGGAGTAAGGCGCAACACTTAAAAGTGAGGGATCGCGTAAATGACGGAGAATGGGATGAGTGATGGCAACGTCACTCACCTCGAGATGAATGGTGCAGGTGAGTCTAATCCTTTCTTAAGAAGGTGCACCATGATTACCCTAAAGACCGTCATCTATTAAGTCAGTCATTCCTTACCACAACGCCCCATCACCACCACCACCACTGCGTTTGGGTGCTGCTACAGCACAAGCCCAAACACAAGCACAACAGCGCGGGCTCAAGCAACCTCGACTTAGGTGGTGGGAGCAAGCTGTTGCTTCGAGAGCGTTTTCCCCCTTGCTCCTGCAGAGCATTTTCCCCCTATGTATTGGCTTAGAATCGTCCTTTGAGGTGGGTTTAAGCACCCTTGATGCAGAAACCTAATAGAGATCATCAAGCGTCGCTACCGCGACTTATCTCTAAGGTAGATTAATGGCAATTAGCTTTGCACACACATGGGGGAAAACGCCCTCGTTGCTTCCCCTGCTCTCTTTGGGGACATACGGCCGCGCACAAGCGGCCGTATTTATCTTGCGGGCCTATAGCCTCTTTGCTGGCAGTCTATGTTCTGGCGGTAACAGCCTTACACCTTACACCTTGCTTCTGAGGGCTTAAGGATTAAAGTACAGCGCCTTACCGTGGCCTCCCTCAGCGCAGATAGCACCGTCACTTACTACCAGATTGCCCGAGACAATGCTGTGCGTAATCCGGCAGCGGAAGCTCTCACCGACAAAAGGTGACCACTTGCACAGCGACACGATGTCATCATCGTGCACCGTATGACGATCACGCGGATCGACCACAATCACATCAGCAAAGTAGCCCTCTTGTAAGCTGCCACGCTTATCAACACCAAAGCGCGCGGCCACATTGCAAGTTGCGGCTTTGATGCCCTCCTCCAAAGAGAACTCACCACGCTTAAAGAGCTCAAAAATCGCAGGCAAGCTAAATTGCACTGATGGTAAGCCCGAAGGCACCTTAACGTAGTCAGTAAGCACCTTTAAGGCCTTTTCATGCGGCGCATGGTCGGTACCGATAGTGGTGATCACACCCTTGCGTAAGCCCTGCACTAAGGCTAAGCGATCAAACTCGTACTTCACCGCTGGATTGCACTTTAAGTACCCCTTGAGCTGAGCATAGTTGCTGTCGTTAAAGTACAGATGTGGGATGCAAACCTCAGCAGAAATCTGGCGCTGATGAATTTCCTCTAAGGTGGTGTTAGCCGCATTCTTTGGGGCAAACTGTGCCACCAGTGCCACTTCTTCTTTGGTGCTCAAGTGCATGATATGCAGACGGGCGTTAGTCGCCTGCGCTACGGCAATCGCCAGCTGCGATGACTTCACACAGCAATCACGTGAGCGAATGATCGGGTGCATATCAAAAGGAATATGCTCACCATACTGCTCACGGGCACGACGCATATTGGCGTTGACGATGCCATTGTCCTCACAGTGCACAGCCACAATGGTTGGGGCCGCTTTAAAGACCTGCATCAGCTCATGGTCGTCATCTAAAAGCAGGTTACCTGTGGTCGATCCCATGTAGATCTTGATACCCGCAATCGCGTGCGGATCGATCTTTTTGATCTCCTCGAGATTGTTTTCACTAGCACCTAAGTAAAAGCCGTAGTTGACGAGGCTATCGCGCTGAGCAATGTCCTTTTTCTGCTGTAAGGCCTCAGCGGTGGTGGTAGGAGGGTTGGTGTTAGGCATCTCCATATAGGAGGTCACACCACCTAAGGCAGCAGCGCGGGACTCGCTGTAGATAGTAGCCTTTTGCTCCATGCCAGGCTGTCTAAAGTGCACGTGGGCATCGATAAGGCCTGGCAGCACCAGATTGCCCTTACAGTCAATTTCGTGGGCACCGGCGGCACTTACATAGGTATCGATCTTGGCGATATAAGGCCCATCAATGAGCATTTCGGCGCGTCTAAAGCCAGAGGACGTCATCATGGTGGCGTTTTTTAAGACGATTGGTGGCATGCATACTCCTTTGCAGGGCTCAAACTCAAAGATGGGTAGAGGCCAACAGTCCCTGCTAAAGCCAAGTAACGACAAAGCGACACAGCTATTTGCCCCGTAGGCAATTTGCCCCGCTGGCACAAAATGCTGCTTACCAGCTGTGGTCAGCTTAGCACGTTTAGCCAAAAGGGATGCGGGCAAAGCACTGACAGATTGGAGAAAAAGTAGCGAAAGGCCCCAGAACACCTACTGGCGCTGATCTCAAGGACTCAAGAATTAGAGTCGTACCCCCGAGCTGCTGCGCTGCCGCACAGATTCTGCACAGCTTCTGCTGGAAGCAAACAACCACCTTTGAGTGGCATCCCCCAAGCACCTCTTAAGAGAGACCTTGACAAGACTCCCCCATAGCCCCATTTCCACGCACTTACCACCATGGCTTGCTGTTGCTCTTGGTGTGCGTCCCAGCCCTTTGAGAATTAGTGCTGCGCGTGGCAGCTATAGCACTTACAAGCTGGTTTGGCGCATCTTAATTACCCTGAGGAATGCGTTGTTGCAGCTCTAAGTTGCGCTGTCCGCTCTTAGGTTCGCGGGTATGCCCTAGCCCTCATCGCCCCCTCAGCTTCCCCACTCCTCTCGTGAAGAGAAAAATACGCTTTTGCGAGCTGTGCACGCTCTGGCGCCTAAGCAGGGCGTACAATAGCCAAGATACTCCTGACAAGGCGTTCTTGACTTGTCAATGCGGCCTTTTGCTGACACAGCTTACTTCTGCCGCACGTGTTGCTTCTTTTCTGCTACTTGTTTCTATGGATCGTTTTGATGAGCTTGCGGCCCCTCGTTTTAACATTAACGATGTGGTCATTCACGAAAAAAAGCGTGTCTTCCAAAAGCACTTTGCGGTCGACCTCTACCGCGTCTCTTACAAGAAGTTTAACGGTGGTACCACCCGCATCTTAGATCGCGAGATCTTTGAGCGTGATGCCGATGCCGTGGCTATCTTGCCTTTTGATCCCGTCAGTGAAGAGGTCGTGCTCATCGAGCAATTCCGTCCAGGTGCCTTAAAAGATAAGGTCTCGCCATGGCTCATCGAGATCGTTGCTGGCATGATCGATCAGGGCGAAACTGAGCTGCAAGCGGCAGTGCGTGAGCTGCAAGAGGAATCTGGTCTGGCGGTCACGGAGCAAGACCTGCATTACATCAATGCTGTCTACCCAAGCCCAGGTGGCTGCTCGGAAAAGGTGACCTTATATGTCGGTAAGATCACCGCCTCGCACCTGCTCTCGCACGGTGGTGTCGAAGAAGAGAGTGAGGATATTCGCATCTTTAAGGTGCCTGCAAAAAAGGCCTTTGAGTTCTGCAAGACGGGACGTATCAACAATGCGGCAGCCTTGATTGCGCTACAGTACTTGGAGATCAACTACGACAAGGTGCGGCAGCTCTTTTTAGGACAAGCATCTGAGGTCTAAAAAGCAGCAACGAACCTCACAACTCGTGACCTCCCAAGGCAGTATTAAGCAGGGGTATGCCCCTGCTTAAAAAGCAAAGCCTACCGCTCACTACCTGTCTGTGCCTGTCTGTGCTCATAACCTTAGCTCTAAGGTGTACCCCCACCCTAAGAGCTACTGCTACTCAAGGAGTCATCAGCCTACGCCTTGATGTTATTACCCTGCAACCACGCCCCAACGGACTTCTTTTACCCAGATAGGGGCTGCTGTGGCTCTCATTACAAGTAAGGGAGTCCTCTCAGGGAGTCATATGCCGTATCTTAAGAAGCTCCTTGCGCTCTGAGTTTTGCCCATTAGGTTAAGTTAGGTTAGATTCGGAGGTATGGCCTGCGCTCCTTACCTCCCCCTCGATCAATTTCCACTTCCTCTGTACCGCCTCTCTGCTCTTGAGCCTCACTCTTATCCTCTCTATTTACCCATTCCCCCTTTCCTCTCCTGCCGCTCCTGCTCTCACCTCTCCTCAGTCCTGCACCATAATCAAGCCCAACAATGGCTTAAGATTCGCTTCCTGGTGTAGGATGTATACTAGTATGTAAGTATTACACCCGCATACTATCCGCGATGTTTCTGTGACTTAGCCCTAAATTCTTAACAAAAACCAAGCTGATCTCTACTTTCTTGGTAATTGTGTTACCGCTCTAACTTTTTATGCATCACTTTTTCGCTACAATCCCTGCTAGCCCGTGGTGTGAACAACAGCGGATCACTCACTGAAGCTTCCGGTGCTGCTGACGCTAGGGAATGCCATCTCTAACCTTTACGTGCCTACATTGCAGCCAACAGTGCACTGTGGTCACTAAAGAAAACGACTGGTAAGGAGTGCCTTATTAGGGCGGGTGTATTCATAATCAAGCTGATGCTGTTTGAGTGGGAAGATGCCAACTTTCAATTTACCGGTAAGCAATGAATCTGGCACCATCAGTGTGTTGCAGCTTACCGACTCCCATCTGTTTGCCGAAGAGTCGACGAGTCTCTTGGGAGTGCGTACTGCCAGCTCTTTTAAGGCGGTGCTGTCGTCGATCTTAAATCAAGACATCTCCTTCGACTTTGTCGTCATGACTGGTGATATCAGTCAGGACTACTCCATTGGCTCGTACCAGCGTTTTGCCCACATGGTCTCGGTGCTCAATGCGCCCGTGTTCTTTGTGCCCGGCAATCATGACGATGGCCCGCTCATGTATCGCATCTTTGGCGATTATGGCGTCCATACAGAGCGCTCTTTAGTCTGTGGCAATTGGCACTTTATCTTCCTAAACTCTGAGGTGTACTCCGTACCTCACGGCTGGATCGAAAAGAGCGAGCTCAACTACCTGCGCCGTAAGTATGAGGCTTTTCCTGATCTCAACACCGTGGTGCTGGTGCACCATCTGCCACGTCTTGTAAACAGCCGCTGGCTCGATACGCAGACGATGCACAACCAAGATGAGTTTAACAACTGCATCGCATCCTTAAACAATGTGCGCTTAGTGCTGTGCGGACATGTGCATCAGGAATACGATCAGATGTTTAACAATGTGCGCTACATTGCCACCCCCTCGACCTCGATTCAGTTTGAGCCGTATTCCCACGACTTTGCCCTTGACTCCCAAGGGCCTGGCTGGCGCTATTTGCAATTCTCTCCTACGGGGCAAATCACCACGCAGGTTTATCGCTTACCTGCGGGGCGCTTTGTCCCTGACATGGGCGTCTCTGGCTACTAACGCCACCATCTTCCCTTTGGCCTGAGGCCAAATCTCTGCGCACGGGTTGCAGCTTAGAAGCGTCGCCAGCTGCGCCCGCCATTTCTCTTGCCTCTCTTCACTGTGCTCTGGTAGGTGCATGCCCTAGCGCTCACGCCTGCTACCTCCCTATATATATATATATAGCGCGTGCACGTGTACAACCGTGGTTAGTGCGCATTTATCCCCAGACAAGACTGAGGCTTCCCCCTGAGCTTGCTCTTCAGCAAAGCCCATGATTTCACGCGACGCACTCATAGGAGGATTGGATGTTACTTTGCTATGTGCACGGCTTCTTATCGGGGCCGACAGCGGCCAAAGCCAAAGCCTTACAAGCTTACTTGCAAGAGCATGAGCCTACAGTGCAATTTTGGGCTTTGGACTTTCCTGATACCCCGCGTGAGGCTTTTGCCAGCTTACAGTCACAGCTTAGTACGTGGCGGCAAGAGCACCCACAGGAGAGCATGGTCTTAGTGGGCAGCTCTATGGGGGGGTTCTTCTCGACGCTGTTAGGAGCGCAGTTGGCCTGCAAAATGGTGCTGCTCAATCCTTGCACCCACCCGCAAAAATACTTCCGCTATCTCATTGGGCCGCAGCACAATCAGCTTACCGATCGGCACTTTGAGTTGACTGCTGACATGCTGCCTTATTTGCAGCAATTGGATAAGGACACGGTCATTCGTCCTGAGCTGACGCAGGTGTATTTGGGCGGTCAAGACGAAGTGCTTGACTATCGCTTAAGCCTGCTGCGCTACAACAACTGCGATATCCGCTTTGTGCCGGATGAGGATCACGCCTTTACCCACAACTTTGCGGCCCTGATTCCAGAGATCATGCGCTTTGCCCATGCGCAATAAGGAGCAACGAACTTCAGAGATAACGGCTTTATGGTAAGCATGTGTGCACCATCTTAGGGGCGATGAGCTTGCACGTTGGCATCCCCAATCAGCACGCAAGCACACCGAATTAGTAATGAATCGCTGGACAGCAACAGCTTCCTCTTATTGATAACGCCGATAAACATCAGGTTTTTGCGGCTGCAGTGAGCAGCACTGAGCGCATGACCTGTGCTGAGATTCAAGATAAGACTTAAGAGAAGCTCATACTCACCTGTACCAGTCATCTCAAGAAGTGTAACCTTGCCCTAACTCCCATCCCCTATCCCCACACTCCTCTTCTAGCATCCGTCACTTATGAGCTCACTTGTGCCTTAGGGGGGCCCTGCGCCCTAAGGCCCTAAGGCTACAAGGCCGAATCCATCTCAATTTGGTGGCGCACAACACTTCCTCTTACCAACGCTAAGCCACCAGCAAGAGCACTGGCTGCACCACAGCCACTTCCCCCTACCCTCATACACGCGAACAAGGCCTGCCATGTCTTGATGACGCTTGGCAGGACGCTATGCACCTTAGGTTCACTGGTATGAGCGCTCTCGTCCTAATCAAATGCTAAGCTTTGCTCCTTACAATGAAGACGCCTTGCTTTAGCAAAGCTCAGCATAATCCCCCGCAACTCCCAGCAGGATTTGCTCTGTTTTTTCCCGACTCTTTGAGGTTTACTCTCAGAGGAGACCCGTATGCGCATTTTATTGGTAGAAGACGATCACATGATCGGTCAGGCGGTAAGCGATGTCTTAAGTGATAACGCTTATGCCGTAGATTGGGTTACCGACGGCCAAAGTGCCTTAGAAGCCATCAATGATGTGCAGTACGAGTGCATCCTTTTAGATCTGGGCTTGCCAAAAATCGATGGCATCAAGGTCTTAGAGATCATGCGTGCCAACAAAATAAAGACCTCCGTGATCATCCTCACCGCCCGTGATGAGTTGCCAGATAAGATCACCGGTCTTGACAAGGGTGCTGATGACTACATCGTCAAGCCTTTTGAGATGCAGGAGCTCTTAGCGCGCATTCGTGCCGTCACCAGACGTCGTAACTCTGGTAACGTCGAAAGCATGCAAACCTACGGTTGCTTAGGACTTGACCCAGTCAACCACGAGGTACGCATCAACTCCCCTGAGGAGAGCAAAAACATCTCCCTCACCGCCCGTGAGTTTGCTCTCTTAGAGGCCTTAATGAGTAGACCAGGCGCGGTGCTTTCCCGTGACGCTTTAGAGCAGCGTATCTACAGCTGGGATGATGAGATCGACTCCAATGCGGTGGAGTACATCATCTACACCCTGCGCCGCAAGATTGGCCAAAACCTCATCAAAAACGTGCGTGGTGTGGGCTGGAAACTTGAGAAAATCGAAGATCCAAGCCAGCTGCAAGACGATAAGGACAAGCGTCGGGCGCGCTCCTGAGCTTAATGCACGCTCCGGCGCGTAAGCACGCTCAGGCGCGTAATGCACGCTTTGGCGTGTAGTGCTCGCCTCCTTGCTAAAGCCACCACTCCCCTGTAAGTCTTTGCTTTGGTTCTCGCGCTACTGAAAACTAAAAGTAGCTACTCTTGCATAAAGGTAAAGGGCGTCCTCTTCTGTACCTTGGTGAGACACGCGGATCAAGCCTAAATTAAGAGGCGTCCCCCTCATCGTGCAAGGCCGAGATAGCGCTAGCGATAAAAGCCTGCCTTCTTACAGATGAGAACAGCGGTAAAGAATGACTGACTGAATTAACAGATGACGGACTTTAGGGTAATCATGGTGCTCTGTCTTAAGATAGGATTAGACTCACCTGCACCATTCATCTCTAGGTGGGGGGAGTTGCCCTCACTCATCCCTTTATCCGTCATTTATGCGATCACTCATTCCTAAGTGTTAAGTGTGTGTCATCAACTCTGGACGCAGCCCCCTGCCAGATAAAGAGTAACGGTGCTGTCTTGCTGTCATTCCCGCCAACCGGTGCAAGAAAGCTCAGCGTTACGCGCTAACGGAAGATAAGCGATGTGGTCAAAGCCTGCTGCTGAGCATGAGGATACTGAGGCGCAATCAACGCGCACTCAGAGCCCCCTCATGCCTGCTGCTGACGCTGCAGCAGACGCCACTGCTCCTGCTCACCCTAGCGCTGCAAAGAAAACTCACCTCACCGCAAAAGCAGCTCCGGCGGAGCGCTTGGGCCCTGATCCCAACGATCCTGAGGAGTGGGCTGACTTTCAAGCTTTTCTTGCGGAATGTGGCACTGCTCCACAGTCAGGAAAACGCGAGCGTAATAGCGCCGCTCACAGCGAGAGCGATATTGAGAGAGAGCAGTCATCTACTGCGACTGAGAATGGCCCGCAGCCGCACGATGGCGCTGGCGCAACCTCTGATAGTAAAGAGCAGCCTGCGCACAACAGCTTCCACGGCGCTAACCTCAAGGCCGCAGCTGCTGCCTTTATTGCGGAACAACGGCAAGCTGCCGCTGCCGCTGCCGCTACTGCCAGCAAGGCTGATGCGACTGCTGCATCTACTGCAACTGCTACTGCAACAACGGCTGCTGCGACTGCTACTGCCCAAAATGACGCGCCTCAAGACGCAACAGCAACCCCAAAGAGCAGCTCTACCTCTGGTGCTAACAGTGCCTCAGCTGCGTCCGCTAGCGGTGGCTTACATGTCGAAGCGGAGTTACCGCCTCGACGCCGTAAACACGAATTTTGGCGCTCGCTGCAATTTCGCGTGATGATGGTCTTTACCTTTGCTAGCCTCATCACCACCGCCACCATGGGTGTTATGTCCTATCTCAAAAGCTACAAGAGCACCCAAGAATTTATTGACGAAGAACTATCGCAGATCTCTCTGGTGGCCATTAACTACCAAATGGCGCTGCCACGGCGCTGGGAGCCACCACGCCACAATCATGAGCGTATTCTGCGCTTACGCCAAGAAAACGGCCGCATCATCGTCGAATATGGAGCGATGAATCCCCAAAGCGAGACTAATGCTGCGGGGCAAACTCCAGATTCAGCAATGGGGATGGGCCCAGGCCGTGGTCGTGGTATGGGACAGGGACAGGGCATGGGACGCGGTATGGGGCGTGGCATGGGCCATGGGCAAAACGCAGCAGGCTCTAATGGCAATCGCCCTGAGGACTTAGTGCCGTCTATTGTCGACCTACACAAGTTTAACTACGACATCATTATTGCCCCGCTCTTTGGTCGTCCTGGCGATCCACTCTATATTCCGCCAGGCGTGGCTGATGGCTTTTATACAGTGCTGGTTGCCGATCAGCGCGTGCGCGCCTTTGTCTCTACCAACATGAGCGGGCAGCGCTTTGTGGTGGCCCGTCCCTTAGCCTCGATGGAGAACATTAATCGCCAAGCCCTGATCAGCTCCATTTGGCAGTTTATCGGCATTAACCTGCTCTTTATTCCGCTTTTGATGATCTCCGTGCGGCTGATGTTTACGACCCTAAACAAGATTGCCCGCTCGCTCTACAAGCGTAATGAAGACGACTTAAGCCCCGTAATCTCTGATCACCACAAGGGCTTTGTGCCCTCGGAGTTAGATGGCTTTATCAGCTCCTTAAACCGCCTTTTTAGTAAGGTCAATGACGGTATCCAATCAAAGCGCCGTTTTATCGCTGATGCTGCCCATGAGATGCGCACGCCTCTGACCGCGTTGTCGCTGCAGGCGGAATCCCTAGAGCAAGAGGAGCTCTCGCCTAAGGCACGAGCTAAGGTGCAACGCTTAAAAGAGGGAATCTCCCGTGAGCGGGAATTGATGACGGCCCTGCTGACGCTGGCACGTGAGCAAAATCGCATCGATCTGCACTTAGAGACCATTGATATTCTGGAGGTCTTTACGAAGCTGATCGATGAGCAAGGCTTGCTCGCTGAGCGGAAGGACATCGACTTAGGCGTCGAGGGTGAGGCGCATTACAGCGTGGTAACCGATCGCATGCGTCTGATGCGGGTGATGAGCAACCTCGTATCCAATGCTATTAAGTACACGGACGAGGGGGGCCGGATTGATTTAATGGCCACGCCGCTGGATGACGGGCGCTTACAGCTCATTGTCCAAGACAATGGCCCAGGCATTCCTGAGGAGAACCTGCAACACATCCTCGAGCCGTTCTATCGCGTGCATGGCGACCGCTCGGCGGTGCAAGGCACAGGCTTAGGCTTAGCGATCGTTAAGGCTAGCTGCGATAGCATTAAGGCGGATCTGGACTTTAAGAATGCTCAGCCACATGGCTTAGTGGCAACGGTAACGCTGCGTTCCTTGCAGGCGTAGGGAAATCACTCGTAAGCAAGCTTAGTCAAAGTTTGGTGGATACCCAACGTAGCCTCACACCTTGAGGCAAGCACATCAGATGTGGTGATGGCGCTTAATGTTAGCCACCTAAAAGTAGTGTAGAGGCTCTATCCACCAAACTCTGCAGAGAGTCCTTAAGAACAGCAGCGGCAGCCGCAGAAGCCGCAACAGAGGCTATCTCCCGACCGTGAGGAGATCTAAGTTCATTTTTACCAAGCCCATAAACAAGGTCTTTCATGAGCCCTATCTCAAGGTAAATCTTGGATAAAGCATGTGGCTTATGGTCAAAATAAGGTCAAGAACCCCAATTCTGGCTCAAGGTTATCTCGAGATAGCCTTGACTTGTGCTCTTAACCCCTGTGTTGCTAAGCCAGATCGAAATTATCCCAGACCTCCTCACGATCGGATCTCAGCTGCTATGGCGCTTTATCTCTAAAACACCACGCGGCAGACAGCTTTACATGGCGCCATGCTTACTTGAGCTGGGAGTAGCGCTTACAGCGCAGCCAATACCTGCAAAACCTCTGGCACTATAAAGCTGGCACCTAAGCGGCTTTCCTTGAGCAAGTGCAAGTACGAGCCAGCGGAAAAGAAGCCTTGCGCAATACCATACGTCAGTAGCTTTGCCGGTAAATCGTGCAAGCCCTTAAACTGCGCCACCATCGAGCCTAAGCCGCCTTGCACGTAGTGCTCTTCAAGCGTCACTACTAACTTGCTGCTGGTGAGTATCAGCCGCAAAGCCTCCTCATCCAACGGCTTTAGTGTGTGGAAGTTGTACACCGCCGCCTTGTAGCCCTTACGCGTGATAGCCTTAGCCGCACGCAGCGCTTCGCTCACCATAGAGCCGTAACTTAAAAGGCACACATCCACCGCATCAGTCTGTACGCCCAGCTCTGTCTCTGGCGTCATACACATGGCCTTGCCCAAGGTCAGGGTAAACGGGCTTGTATGCAGCATTTGATTGACGTTAATGCGCACATAAACAGGCCCCGCAAAGTCCTGAAGCTGCGTCACCATCTCGTAGAGCTCAGCTTTATCCCCAGGTGCCAACACAGTAAAGCCAGGCAGCAAGGTGGTCATAGCGACATCATCACAGCAGTAATGGCTGTTGCCCATCGTGGTAGTGCTCAGTCCCGACGACAGACCAATCAGCTTGACATTGAGATGGCGGTAAGCCACGTCAAGCTTCAGGAGCTCAAAGACCCGCTCCGTGATAAAGACGGCAAAGGTGCTGGCAAAGACGTTATAGCCACTGGCAGCGAGGCCAGCGGCCATACCGATTAAGTTCTGCTCAGAGATACCCACGTCAAAAAAGCGCTCAGGGAACTGCGCTGCAAACTCCTCGGCGCCCACATAGTGACCGGTATCCGCAGTCAGCGCTAAAACCTTATCATGGGTAGCGGCAATATTAAGCAAAGCCTCACCATAGACCAGATTTGGGTCTTGGCGCGCCATGCTCACTAACTTCTCAGCATTTAAGGCCATGCTTGTTACTCCCCACACCGCTTGCTAAGAGCTTGCTCCTGCTCACAGAGAGCTTGCTCCAGCTCGCTGAGCGCTTGCACGTAATGCTGCTCATCAAGAGCGCCCGTATGCCATTGCAGGGCATTTTCCATAAAAGACACGCCCTTACCCCGCACGGTATGCGCCACGATCGCCAGCGGCGCAGCTTCAGCCTGCGCTTGCGGCTCAGCTTGATAGAAAGCACGCAAGCACTGCTCTAAAGCGTGGAGATCATGCCCATCGACCTCGTGCACCGTAAAACCTAAAGCACGAAACAAAGCCGCATAATCATGCACCGGCAGCACTTGCGCTGAAGCGCCATCAAGCTGCATATGGTTGTGATCAAGCAAGACGCAGAAGTTACTAATCCTATGCGCCCCAGCGTACAAGAAAGCCTCATATGTAGCGCCCTCATTGCACTCACCATTTCCACACAGCACGCAGCTTTTAGCCGGATGGTGGGGATTTTGTAAACGCGCCCCGAGCGCGTGACCTAATGCTAAGGAGGGGCCTAAACCTAAAGATCCCGTAGGAGCAATGATCCCCAGCTCAGGCAGATACGAAGTGTGCACGGCAAAAGGACTACCGTTGGTAGCAAACTGCTCTTGCCACGAGGCATCCAACTTACCTAAGGCCTCTAAGACGGCCAAGCGCCCTAACGAGGCATGGCCCTTACTTAAGAAAAACAGATCGTCCTCGGCCATGAGATTCATGGCTGTGAGCATCAGCTCGACACAAGAGAGGGAGCTGGCAAAATGCAGGGGGCCTTTATTGTGGCCAGCTTTAATAATGGCGATGCGAGCTAAAGCAGCACGGTGCTTCAGCTCTTCTACCTGAAGAACAGCACTCATGAGCAAGTATCTCTTACCAGTGGTGCCACTTGCCACACATCACCACAGCGCACATGACGCAGTGCACATCAGGCAATAAGCGCTGGCAGTAGCACTAACAGAGGCTGCTAAGGGAGCGCCAAGGAGGTAGCAGTATTGGCTAGCGGCAAGCGGCAGGCGCTGCCACCCTGCAAGTGATCCCTTAGCCCAAGTAAGATGCGGCACCGGCAAGCAAACAAGCAGTATCAGCAGCAGTAACTGTAACTGCAACTGCAGCTTGCTTTACCAGCATTAAAGCCACGGCACCCTAAAAGGTAATACCGTACTTGCCAAGGATCTCCATACCTTTAGCATAGGAGCTAAAGCCAATGACATCATCAGGATCGAGCATGATGTCAAACGCCTCTTCAAGCACACCCATGAGGGTCATATGCCCCACGGAGTCCCATGCCTCAATCCCCTGATACTGCAAATCAGGCAATTGCTCTGCGGTAACGAGAAAAGTGCGACAGAAGGCGTCGTTGTACTTGGTGAGATTTTCAGACATAAGTGTATTTGCGTTGTGTTTAGAAAAAAGGCAGCTTCTGAAGAAAAAGCTGCAAATGCCGCCCAGAGCCACGCGCCCCTGAGGGGGCGTGCTCTTAGTTTGCGAGCTCGTAAGAGCTCTCTGCCACCATGAAAGGCGGTACAGACCGCCCCTAAGGCAACAGCCAAATAAGACAAAAGGTACGCCGTTGCCGACATACCTTTCCTTATTTGGGGGCAGATATCTCCTGCGTAGCACGTAGCACGGGGAGAGCCCGAGTGCAGAGTGTCCTTACACTCCTCTACTGCACTCTACCACTACACGCTCTGCAAGAACTCTACTTGAGCTACAAGAGCTCTACTTGTGGCTTAGTACACCACAAAACCAATCTTGCGATAGACCTCTTCTAAGGTCTTCTGGGCACGCTCCGAAGCCTTAGCAGCGCCCTTGGCAAAGACCTCACGCATGTAGCCCTCATCAGCGCGAATCTCCTTATAGCGCTGCTGAATTGGCTCTAACATGGCGACCACGGCCTCGCCGACCTCACTCTTAAAGGTGCCATACATCGCACCTCTAAAGTGCTCCACCAGCTCGTTGATATCGCGGCCAGTGGCGGCGCTCATCAGCTCTAAGAGGTTAGAAACGCCAGGCTTCTTCTCCCAGTCATAAGCTACTACTGGTGGATCGTCCGAGTCAGTTACCGCCGACTTAATCTTCTTTAAGATCGACTTTGGCTCCTCCAGCATGCGGATGACGTTCTTTGGGTTGTCATCGGACTTGGACATCTTCTTGGTTGGCTCTTGCAGCGACATGACGCGCGCACCAGCCTTAGGGAAGTAGCCCACAGGCAGCACAAAGGTCTCACCATAGAGGCCATTGAAACGCTCAGCGATATCGCGAGTGATTTCGATGTGCTGACGCTGATCATCACCTACTGGCACCTTATGGGCCTTATAGAGCAGGATGTCCGCAGCCATTAACACTGGGTAGTTAAAGAGGCCGGCCGTAACGTTGTTGGCGTAGCGCTGGGACTTGTCCTTGTACTGCGTCATACGGCTTAACTCACCCATTTGGGTGTAGCAGTTTAAGACCCATCCTAATTGGCAATGGGCTGGCACATGCGACTGCAAGAAAATAATGGACTTCTCAGGGTCAATGCCGCTGGCTAAGAACAGCGCCAGAGTATTGAGGGTATTGTCGCGCAGCACCTCAGGGCTCTTTTGCCGCACGGTAATAGCGTGCTCATCTACCACACAGTAGATGCAGTCAGCTTGGTCTTGCATTGGCACCCAATTTCTCAGGGAACCGATGTAATTACCGATCGACAGTTCACCTGAAGGCTGGATGCCCGAAAAAATGATCTCTTGTGCCATAAACGTTGTTTCTACAAAAGCCGGAACCGGCCAAATCTCCACTAAGCTGCAAGAAAACGCTGGCGCTACCCATGGTAGCAGGTAGCACTCATGTGAGCTGATGCCAGAGATGGCTTCACCGCCTCTTACGAGGCGCGTGGTGGCAGCGAGCGGATCAGCTCTGTCAGCTCGTCAAAGCGGGAAAACAAGTAATCTGGGTTGCAGCTGGTGTGTAAATCGTAGCCACCATTGTAACCATAAGTAAACGCCACGGTTGCCATGTGCGCATTTTGCCCTGCTTTTACGTCGTTAATGGAATCACCTACCATTAAGCTCTGCTGCGGGGCGGCGCCCATTTTATCGAGCACATACAACACCGGCGTTGGGTCAGGCTTGCGCTCTTTGAGCACCTCACCGCCCAAAATCTGCGCAAAAAACGGCTTTAAGCCCATAAAGCCTAACAGCGGCTGGGCAAAGATGTTGGGCTTGTTGGTCACCACGCCGAGCTTGATGCCACAGCTTTGAAAGTACTTGAGGCCATCTACTACGCCTGGATAGACTACAAAGTCGCTAGAGAGGCCCTCTTGATAGAAGCGATTAAAGAGCGCCCGTGCCTCTTTCATCTTCTCTTCTGGAACCTCTGTAAGCTCAATATCATGGCGGCCCATAATGACGCGCCCTAAGAGCATGGTGACACCATTGCCCACAAATTGGCTCATGGTCTCAGCATTAGGCACCGGTAAGCCCATCGCTTGCGCCACCTTGCTCACCGCAAGGGAAAGCTGCGGTAAGGTGTGCGCTAAGGTACCATCCAGATCAAAGATCATGGCCTGAGGTTTAGCAGTTAGGGCCATAGTGTTCTCTCTACTTGTAGCTGCCAGCAAGGAGGCAGCTGAGGCTGCACCGCTAAGGGCAGCACAGAAAGGGCATCACAGGGAAGTGACGTGAGTGGCGGGAGTGGCGGGAGTGGCGGGAGTGGCGAGCGTATCGCAAGTGGCATCAGTGCCAAAAGTGTTGGCAGAGGCGTCAGAGGCGCCAAAGGCGGCCATGGAATCAGCTCATGTGCAAAAGCAACGGTGTTCCCATCACACCTTAAATATACTGGCTAACCCCAGCGGTGACAGGCACGTCACCGCGCCCTAACTCGAGGTAAAAACGTAAGGTGCCGCACCGTAAGGTTCCACACCGTTGAGGTACCACACCGTAAGCCTCATCGCCACCGCGAGCCCTGCGCTTACTTTTACGGGATAAGTCCGCCATCCCTCGGGGTAATGTGGGGGCACGCCTCTTTACTCCACTCTTATCCCTGTAAGGCGCCGTGTAACTGCGCTAACGCGCTCTCGTAATTGTCCTGCGCAAAGAAAGCCGAGCCCACCACAAAAATGTCAGCACCAGCATCTGCACAGGCCTTAACCGTAGACACCGCCACACCGCCGTCGACCTCTAAGAGCAGGTCACCATGCCCTGCCTCAGTGGCCATCTGACGGATATCTGCCACCTTTTGCAGCGTCGCAGGAATGAGCTTTTGTCCGCCAAAGCCAGGGTTTACCGTCATCACCAGCACAAAGTCGAGGCGCTCCCATAAGTAGCGTAAGAGCTCTGGTGGCGTCGCGGGATTTAAGACTAAGCCTGCCTTGCAACCTAAATCACGGATCAGCGTTAAGTAGCGATCTGCGTGTGGCGTCGCCTCTGGGTGAAAGGAGATCATGGAAGCGCCCGCTTTGGCGTAATCAGTGATGATTTGCTCGGTAATTGGCGTCACCATGAGGTGCACATCTAAAATCGCCTCAGGGAAGCGCTTTCTGATGGCTTTGAGTAAACCTGGACCAAAGGTCAGATTCTGCACAAAGTGGTAGTCCATGACATCAAAATGAATGATGTCGATCTTGGCATCGAGGGCGTTTTGGATGTCCTGACCGAGGTCTAAGAGGTCGGCAGAGAGGATCGAGCCTGCAAATAAGTGTTTCTTTTCCATAAGGGCCCAGCAAAAGTTGCGGCACGGGGCGTACACCGCGCACGGCACATCGCCAAAATTAATGTGGCAGAGAGTGCAGAGGAAATAAGTAACTTACAAAAACCTACGACCGGTGAGGTCGCATGCCACCTGTGGAGTAACAACTACCAGTTAGCAGCAGCCTCTTGTTACGGTCACAGCCATTACGCTCAAGATCAGCGTAGAGCCGTAATTTCGCCTTAGAGAGACGTAAATAGGACAAAACACGATGACAGTTGAGGTGCGACGCACTGCGCCAGCGACGCTCCCAGTGCTGTTCCCCACAGCCTAGCGCTTGCCGCTGTGCGCATACCTCTAAGGCGTCCAAGGCGTCCGTAGCTACCGTCGCTGTGGGGGCTTAGCTGTGGCAGTGGCTGCTTAGCGAATCTCTGGCTTGATGTCCATTAAGCGCTTGGCAAATGGAATCGCGCCCTGAGACACGGAACGAGGAATCTGCCGTGCGGCTGCTTGCGCCGCATCACGAGTGGCATAGTCACCCGAGAGCAACACAAACCACGGACGGTTGTTATAGCGTGTCTCTAAGATCCAGTAGCGACCGTTTAAGCCCTGTGCTGCGGCAGTAATGTTGGCACGACTCGAGGAGGACACAATCTGCACCGTAAAGCGGTCATCAGACATGTTCAGCATCTCGCGGATATTGCCCTCGACCGCGCGGCCGGTAGCACGCTGGGCCGTGTTATTAGCCGTAGCCGCAGGACGCTGTGGCTGCCGTGCCTCTTGCTGCGCCCGTTGCTCATCGGCGAGATTAATCACCTGACCAGCGCGCAGCGGTGGACGCTGCGGCTGCGCTGGCTGTTGCTGGCGCTGCGCAGCTGGCTGCTGCTGTTGCTGCTGGCGATTGTTTTGCGCCGTTTGCTGTGGCTGCTGAGCACGCTCTTGCTCCTGCTGCCGTGCCGCTTGCTGCGCACGCTCGCGATCAGCGGCAATCTTATCCTGAGCAGCCTGATCTAATTGATCGCGCGCATTGGCGTTAGCAGCCACGCGTGGTGGCATTGGCGCCTCTAAGATCTCTGGCTGCTGTGGTGGCTGTTGCTGCTGTTGTTGGGCAGCGGCTTGCTGAGCGGCAGCCTGCTGCGCAGCCTGCTGCGCAGCTTGCTGCGCTGCTAACTGCTGCTGACGCTGTTGCTCCTGCAATTGCTTTTGGTGCTCCAGTGCCGCAGCGGCGGCTGCTTGCTGCTGTTGCACCATGAGCGCTTGCTGTTGCTGCGCTGTCACATCAACAGCGGTAGTTTGTGGCGCGGCGCCCTCACGGAAGTGATTGCGGTTGTCCTCACGGCGTAAGGTCACCACTTGATTGCTAGGGGCGGCGTTGTTTACTTGAGATCCTCCCACTCCCCTGGGATAGCCAGAGCCATTGGCTCCGCCTTCAATTCGATCTAACTCTTCGCCAGATAAGGTAACTGAATGCTCAGTTTGTGGAGCTGGAGCCCGTGCCTCAAGTCCATCACCGGAGACCGATGGTGGCAGCGCGCCGTTATCGGCGGTGACGCTATCGGCAAAGGACTTATTACCCTCATCAAAGAGCAGGGCATTCTCGTTTGGCACTTGAGCTTGGGTGGTATTGGCATCCTCGTCGGAGAAGAAATTTCCACCAAAGAAGATTGGGATTAAGCAGGCCAGCACAATGATGATGCACACCACGGTCACAAAGATGCCCACGGTGTTGCTCTTCTTTTTGCTCTTGGCGGCAGCAGGCAGTTTGCCCTTACCCCCCGTATCTTGGCCCAATTGAGGAGCAGTTGGTTCCTTCATGAGTGTCTCCGTGTCGGCAATGATGCGACTTAAGTTACCCTTGGTACCAGCAAGGGCTTCAGGCAAGCGATTAGCGATAGCCTTGTAAATACGCAGGGTATTATTCAAGGCAAAGATATGGCGGGAGAGAATGAGCGACTCTTGCAGATTTAAAGGCGGGATCTGCTTGAGCGTGATTTCGGCCTTACCGTTGTAGCGGCTTATTTTTTCCTCAGCCCACAGTGGTTTACACACGAGGATAAAGGAGAAGCGGGACTGTCCTAAGAACTGCTCATACAGGGCGAGAAGCTCGTTATAGAACGCGGACACCACGACATCGACATCATCGACCACCACTAAGATGCGGTTGTTGTGGGGGATATGTACTTTGATGAGGGCGTCAGGGAGGTTAATGGAGGTATCGAACTCCATATTAGGGAGGAGCTGCTGTAAGAAGAGTTCGCGCAGGCGCTGGAGCTGCATGTCTTTATGGCAAGGGATAAAGACAGCGCGCATTTTTGAATCGGTTTCGTTCACGACCTGCTCGCAAACGACGGTGCGACCGGAGCCGCGTTCGCCCGCAAGGAGCACAAAGCTCTCATGGTCGACGACCTGTTGCACAAGGTCAGCGCAAAAACGTTTTTGGCTCTCTAAAGAGGCCAGTGCTTCGATATCCATACCCCACCCTAAAGCAGACGAGCGTGCAATGGTGCCGCCACAAGCGGCATTTTAACGCACCTCAGAGAGAATACCAAAAGCGCAGGGTTAAGAGTGTGGAGTGAGACGCGCAATAGCGGGCAAAGAGGTGGCTGTAAGAGCTGGGAGTTGCGTGTATTGGCCGCAGTGCAGCGCGTAAGAGCACGCAAGCTGCGTAGCCATGCACCAAAAAGCGCTAATGGAGGCGGGGAGCAATGGGTTACGCCCTTTGCGTTACCAACCACCCTTGCTTAGCGCCTTACGGCGTGGCGCTTTTACCTCATAGGTGAGCTACCTCTCTTACAGCTCAGGATAAGCGGGGCGAGGCAGCGTGCTGCCCTTCTCGCAAGTGGCGACTCCACCTCATATTAACGCCGAGCTCCTCTGCATACCTCTTAGTTACAGCGCTCGGCCCCTCACTCTACTCAGGAGTCTGTTCCTAAGGTGCAACCGGCGCTGCTTGCTACTTACTACTACTACTGTGGCTGCTGCTCGGCCTTAAGCTCATCAATTAAGGCACGAACCTCATAATCAGGCAGGTCGTTGTACACAGCACACTTACCAATGCTTGCTGGCAGCACGTAGTTAATCTTACCGGCCTTAACCTTTTTGTCATGGTGCATAAAGGTAATAAAGTCCGAGCCACGCAGCTTTTGTGGCACCACAGCAGGCAGGTGGTACTGTGGTAAGAGCGCAACCAGCTCCTCATACTCTGCTTGCGCTAAGCCCTTACGCTTGGTGGCGACATAGGCCGCGATCACCATGCCAATAGCCACGGCCTCACCATGGAGGTAGTTACCAAAGCCCATCCCCACCTCAATGGCATGGCCAAAGGTGTGGCCGAAGTTTAAGAGAGCACGTAAGCCACGCTCTTTTTCGTCCTGCGAGACCACATAGGCCTTCCACTCGCAGCAACGCTTGACCACGTAGGCAAGGTCTAATGAGTTCACATTGTTCTTGAGGTAATCAAAGAACTCGCGATCTAAGATCACGCCGTACTTGATAACCTCGGCCATACCGGCGGCAATCTCACGTGGTGGCAGTGTGTGTAAGTAATCGAGGTCAGCTAAGACAATCTTTGGCTGGTAGAAAGCGCCAATCATGTTCTTGCCTAGAGGGTGGTTAATCGCGGTCTTACCACCGACCGAGGAGTCAACTAAGGCCAGTAAGGTGGTAGGCACTTGGACAAAGTCCACACCACGCTGGTAGGTGGCTGCGGCAAATCCGGTGATATCACCGACAACACCACCGCCTAAGGCCACTAAAGCGCAATCACGACCTAAGTTTTTCTCAAGGAGCGTGGTCATGATCTGCATGTAGCTCTCAACGGTCTTGTACTTTTCACCGTCAGGGAGGATGCACTGATGGCAGTTAAAGTTAAAGGCCTTTAACTGGGCTACCAGCTTATCCATGTACAGGGGCGCAATGGTCTCATTGGAGACAATGAGAACCTCCTGCGTGCGTGGCAGAGCTTGACGCATCAGCTCACCACAAGGCAAAGCGCGACCAATGCAGATATCGTAAGAGTTTGCCCCGAGGGCAATATGCACCTTTTCCATGAAAATTCCTCGAAATCCTACTGCGACTCACTGTGTGTAGAGAGAGGCACTCACGCCTCCTACCCAACCAAAAGCAGGCCCCATTAAAGCTCAGGGCTGCTCGGATCTTTGTCATTGGCACTGACGGGCACACCACAGCGGTGGTAACACTGCTTGGTGGTAGTGGTGATAGTGATGATGCGGTGGGAGAAGCTCTCCGCTCTCGTTAAAGTGCGCCCTGTAGCCTAAAGGGCCGCTTCACTCTACTTTAGAGCTAACGCCACCTGACACTTTTGCACGATGTGCGCGATAGAGTCATCAGCTTCAATAATGGCATGGGCAATCTCACGCCATTGCGGATCGCGCTTAGTAAAGAGCTCGCTTAAGCGTCCCTTAATGTCATCGACGTAAATCATTGGGCGATTGGTGTCGTCTTTAACGCGCTGGTACTGCACTTCGACGTCGATGTGCAGGTACAAGCACTGGGCGTGCTCTTTGATCAGCGCCCGATTGTCCGCACGCATGGCGATACCACCGCCACCGGCGATCACTGCTGGCAGCTTATCACTCCCGATAGCAGCGTACAGCTGCTCACGGCTAAAGCGCGAGAAATCACCTGTTAACAGCAATCTTAAGCAGTCGTGCTCTAAATCACGGAAGAAAGGCTCACCGTACTGCGCAAAGATATCCGGAATGGACATGTGCATCAAGTTAACGATGAGGTCGTCGTGATCTAAAAAGCTGCGGCCTAAAGCCGAGGCGAGGGCTTTACCAATGGTGGTCTTACCGGCCCCCATCGGCCCTACCAAAAAGACGGGTGCTGTTGCTGGTAACTCCTGCATAGAATTCCTGATCCTGTGATTTGATCCCTGTGCAAGCAAAAGATGCCAGAGCTTATGCCATAACGGGCGTAACTCCTGCCTTTTAGTGCCTTTAGGGCGTGCACACGCACACATGTGGGCAATTTGCTGTGGTAATAAAGCTGCGGCACGCCGCGCTAAGACGCGGCAACATTTAGGCGCCCATTGTGCCTTATTTTTCGCCTCCATGGCGAATTTTCTGTGCTGTGACATACGCCGGTGCACTAAATAGCGCGATAAAGCTGCGCTGACGCTGTGCTCTATTCCCTACTGATGGAGTTCAAAAGTATTTGCCGAGCCACACCAATAAGCGATCTTTAGTGGAGATCACTATGGAATGGCTTGTATTAGCGGTTTGTCATTAAGGGTATCATGCGCAGCTTGGTGGTAAATACTTTTAAACTCCATCACTAGGTGTTTGCCACTGCCCTACCTTAAGGTGCCGCGCTCAAGCACCGCACATTTCAAATGAGGCCACGACCTTGAAACGGCTTATGATCGCCAATCGTGCACCATAACACCTAACACTTACAACATCCTTGGCCCGCGCCCCAAGGCTTATTTGCTAAAATAAGCGGTTAATTTTTTTTCGTTCGTAATACCGAGGGATCTCGTGTGTTAGTCAAAGCCTTTAAGTTTGTGCAGCTGACGCTCTGGGCTGGACTCATCAGCTCTACCATCACGGGCACCGCTGTCGCCGCTTCCTACTACTCGACCTTAGATGAGTTACCAGACGTCAAAGAGCTCAAGCATGTGAGCTTTGAGACGCCAATGAAGATCTACACCCAAGATGGCAAGCTCATCGGTGAGTTCGGCGAACACAAGCGCATCCCTGTGTCCTTAGACCAGATTCCTCTTAAGATGCAGCAGGCCTTTCTTGCCATTGAGGATAGCCGCTTCTATGAGCACTCTGGTGTCGACCCTATCGGTATCTTACGTGCCGTGGCTGTGGCTGCCACCTCAGGAGGTGCCTCTCAAGGCGCCTCTACCATTACCCAACAGGTAGCCCGCAACTTCTTTTTAACCCGCGATCGCACCATCGAGCGTAAGGTTAAGGAGATGTTCATCGCATGGCGTATGGAGCAGGTGCTCTCTAAGCAAGAGATCCTCGAGCTCTATCTTAATAAGATCGCCTTAGGCCACCGCTCTTATGGTGTCGTGGCTGCGGCGCAAACTTACTATGGTAAGACCTTAGATCAGCTGACCTTAGCCGAGATTGCGACCATTGCCGGTTTACCAAAGGCCCCTTCGACCTTAAACCCAATCACCAATCCACAGCGTGCTAAAGAGCGTCGCCACTTAGTGCTGCAACGTATGCTGACCTTAGGGTATATCACTCCTGAGGAGTTTAGAGAGGCTGATGCCGCCCCTGCTAAGGCTACCTTCCACTCGGCCCCATTAGAGGCCTATGCCCCATATGTAGCAGAAGAAGCCCGTCAGGCTGTTATCAACAAGTACGGCACTGATGCCTACATTAAGGGCTTTAAGATCTACACCACTGTAGACTCGCGCTATCAAGAATTTGCCCATCAGGCTATCTTCAACAACATTACTGCCTACGATATGCGCCATGGCTATCGTGGCCCGCTGTTTAACATCTTTGATAGCACCCGTGGTATCCGAGGCTCGTCTAAGGTACCAACGGAAAAGAATGGTGCTGGTGCTAATGCCAATAACGGCCTCATCATGAGTGCCCGTCAGGCGCTTATTGACCAATACACGCAAGCGAACCAAAGCTACGACTATGAGCAAATTATTGCTGCGGTGGATAGTCAGCGCCTCATCATTGCCGATTTCTCTACTCACGGCATGGAGAACGTGCTCGCGCGCATTAACGCTGAGGACAAGTATCGCAGCTTGAAGCCAGCCTTAGTGCTAGCAGTAGACGATATCAATAAGACCGCCTTACTCTTAGATGGCACGGGGGCACAGTTGCCTCTTACGTGGGAGGGTATGGACTGGGCGCGTGCCTTTAAGACCGACCGCAATCAAGGTGGCGCACCAAACTTACCAAGCGAATTCTTACTGCCAGGTGACTTGGTCTTTACCTACGTGCAAACCAAGACCACCCAGCCAAAGAAGAGAAATGAGACGCCGCAGACTTACGAGGTGCTGACCTTAACGCAGCTTCCGGACGTAGAAAGCGCTCTCATTGCTTTAGATCCAAAGAGCGGTGCTGTGCGCGCCATGGCCGGTGGCTTTGATTTTGAGAAGAGCAAGTTCAACCGCACGACGCAGCTTTTACGGCAAACGGGCTCTAACTTTAAGCCTTTTATCTACTCCTCGGCAGTAGCTTATGGCCTCGCCTTAAACTCGGTCTTACCTGATGTGCCGATTCGCACTTGGGACGTGGGCTCACGGCGCTGGTGGCAACCTACGAACTCACCGAACCGCTTTGAGGGCTTGATGACCATTCGTGAGGGTTTGGCTAAGTCCAAGAACTCCATTGCGATTCGTACCATTCGCCATGTGGGTGTGCAAAACGCTGTGGAGCACTTACGTAAGTTTGGTATTTACGTCCCTCGCTTCCAGCAAAGTGAGTCGATGGCCTTAGGCTCGGTAGAGTTAACCCCATTGCAGGTGGCCAGCTCCTTTGCCGTCTTTGCTAATGGTGGCTACCGCTTAACGCCATATCTCATTGACCATATCACCTTAGAAAACGGTGAGGTCATCTACCAAGCGCACCCACAATACGCTGATGCCACGCAGCCTAATGTGATCGAAAATGCGATTCCACTGGTCTATAGCCCAAACTACCAGCCTAATGCCGCTGAGCGCGATCTTGCAGAACGCGTGAATAACTTTGATCAGTATATCCTCCGTCACATCGGAGCAAAGGCTGCCGCAGATGCTACGGGTATCTCCATGGAAGATGCGGAGCTGGCTGCTGCCGCTGCTAGCACTGGTACTACCATTAGCCCTGAGGGTACAGTCTTAAACGCTGATGGCTCCTTAAGTGAGATTCAGCTTAGCAGTGCAGAGCAAGCCGAGAAAGCGGCTGCAGCACTTAATGCTGCGCATGAAGCACAGGCCAATGCACTCAACAGCAATCCGGTAAATGATCCTAAGGCCGCCTCGGGTGCGATCTTAATGGACTTAGACCGCTTAGCGCAGCCTAATCCGCTGGGTGATAAGGCCTTACAGATCGTAAGCCACGGTCACTCCTATCTGATGTCAACGCTCCTCCACACCAACATTTACGGTGGCCGCAACTTAGCCGGTGAGCGCTTCTGGGGTACGGGTGCCCGTGCCGCTACCATTACTGGCCGTGATGACCTCTATGGTAAGACTGGTACAACCAATAACATCCACGATGCGTGGTTCTCGGGCTTTAATGGCAACCTTGTGGTGACCACGTGGGTGGGCTTTGATAATGACCGTGATTTAGGTTATGCCCGCATTCGTGGCTCTGAGGGTGGTAGTGCGACGGCTCTGCCAGTATGGGCGGAATTCTTTAAGAACGCTCAAGAGGGTGTGGAGTCGACGCCGATTGCCCAGCCTACGGGCTTACGTATTACCCGCAATCGCGGCATTACCGAGCCTGCTTTACCTAACACGCGCGTGATTGACGATGGCTCGTCAGCAGGCAGCGTGGCTAACACGGGTATTGATAGCTCGGATGTGAGCGAGGAAGAGGGCATCTTCTAAGTAAGGGTAGCTCTGGCAAGCCAGAGCACGCGGTGAAAGGACTGAGGCCGTAGCAGGTGTAAGCTTGCTGCGGCCTTTGTTTTTGCGGTGGGAGCGTGGCAAACAAACGCTACAGGGCTAAACGTATCACTTAGAGCATGCGGCCCAAAGGCCAATACTGCCATCAATGAGTAGCGTTAGCTGCTTACAGAACGTGAGAACGGTTCCATGCCTCTGGAGTAGCGCGAGCAAGGCGCTGCTCTTAGAGATAAGCGCCATGCGGCGCCCTTATCTCGAAGTGAATCATGACAAGGATGTGCGCTACGCACGCACAGTAAGCAGCGTAGCTCTTGCCTTCCCTCTCGGAGAGTTATCACAAAGAGAGTGCAGCGGCTCAGGGAAGTCTTGGGAGTAAGCTAAAAGCGCACATGCGTAGGCCCCAAAGCCACCATTACCTCGAGTTGGTTTTGCGGTGATGAGCGGTGGCGGTGATGACGGTAGCAACGTAGCTGGCGGCGCCTGCTTTGAACCACTGGACTTACCCACTACTCCCCTAAAAAAGACAAAGGCCACACCACTTCAAGCAGAACCGAAAGCAGTGCAGCCTTTGTCATCACCCGCTCTTCAGCGAGCGCTTAGCGCTTGCGCTGAGCTAATGCTTTTTGCCCCCAATAGCATCTGGCAGCTTCTTTTTGAGCGCCCGCATCAGCATGATGCTCATCACCGTGACACAGAACACTAAGAAAGCCTGCACGAGGTAGGTCTTAGGCAGGGTAATCGCGTGGGCTAAAAAGCCAATTAACGCAGGGCCAATGAGCACCCCCGTAAAGCCAATGGCATTGACCACGGTCACGGAGATGTGGGTTGGTACCTCTGGAATTTTGGCGCAAATCGACACCAGCTGTGGCACCACATTACTGGCACCAATACCAATCAGCACAAAGCCCAGTAAAGCCGTAATCAGCGAAGGCACCATCACAGCCAGCGTAAAGCCGCAGACAATGCATAAGGTGCCTATGATAATGACCTTAGAGCGACCAAAAGTCGTAACCACGCGGTCACCTAAAAGGCGGCAGACAGTCATGGCAATAGCAAAAGCCGCATAGCCATAACCAGCATGCTCTAAGGACACGCCACGCTCCGAGTGTAAGAACACACCCGACCAGTCTAAGATCGAGCCCTCGGTCATGAACATGATAAAGCACATCACGCCCATGAATAAGACCATTGGGTGGAAGTAGTGACGCAACACACTGCCCTTAGCCTCAGTAGATGCAGCGCCCTGCCCGGCTGCAGCACCATCAGCGCTGTCCTCAGTGGCCTCAGAGTCATCCTTAGGGATGTGCACCGTGGTAAAGAGATAGCGGCCGCCCAAAAGAATACCGGCCACTAACAGCACCGCCGCATACACGCCCGTCCAGCCCAGTGGCAGGTTAATACTGAGCAAAAAGGTCACACTGAGCGCACCACAGAAGCCACCAACGCTGTAGAGGCCGTGCAGACCGGACATAATGTTGCGCTTGGAGACTTGCTCGGCTAAGGCGGCATTGATGTTGGAGATCACATCCAAGGCCACCGCCGCAATGCCCATGACAAATAGCACCACACGCAACACATTGATATCAGTGATCCATGGGATGCCGACAAGGCACGCCGCCACGACAAAGGCCGAAGCGTAAATCGGCAGACGGCAACCAAAACGTGAGGAGAGGTAGCCTGAGGTTGGCATCGAGATAAACGAGCCAATACCCACACACAATAAGAGCAAGCCTAAGTCGTGCTCGTCAAGAGCAAAACGATCCTTCACATAAGGGATCATTGGTGCCCACGCTGCGAGGCAGAAGCCCGCAAGCCAAAAGGAGACACGATTCGAGAAGATCATTCTTCTCTCTTCGAGAGATCTGGCCATAAACGACCTACACTACCAAAATAACCGAACTAACCAACTACAAGGGCAGTATGTAGAGAAAGCGCAGCTGCTTTTACCTTAAGCGCAAATTATAGCAAGCGGCGTCACTTAATCCTTTAAGTTAATCGTGCGCAGCTCAGGACAAACGCAACTACTTACCTGTACGACGGCAGCAGATGCGGCTTATGGTGCTTACAGCTTCGTGGCTACAGTAAGCAAGCACGCACAGTCATGCCCACCATTATGACCACAATTTCCTGACCGAAACCGGCTGTCTATGCGTAGCTGTAACGCCAAAAGGAGTGAGCTCCACGCGGTGACAAACGTGTATCCACATCCTCTTCCCGCACTGTGCCTCCCCCTGTATTTGAGTTGCTTTGCGCCCTGCGCTTACTTGCCTCCCCACTCACCTACAAACTCAACCTCAGTACACTCACAGAGCTTTTTCTGCGGTGGTGGAGTACTCTCCCTTGTAGAAATCGATTTTTGGGCAAAAAGACCTACTCTAAGCCTTGCTTAGGCTGCCGCTGCGGTCAGCGTAGCAATGTTGCCACTTCTAATCTTGGTGTAGGCAATAACACCCACCACGATCACCGCCGCTGCTAAGATTAAGAAGGTGAACTCAAGACCAATACGGTGCGCAATAAAGCCAATCAGCGCTGGGCCTAAGAGCCCGCCAATATAACCAATGGCGTTCACCACCAGCACACTGCGCTGGATCGGAACTTCCTTGACGGTAGCGGCATAAGAAATGGTCTGCGGCACAATGTTAGCGGCGCCTAAGCCCACTATACCAAAACCAACAATGGCTACCATTGGGTGTGGCACCATCACCGCTAAGCATATACCCGCGATCACAATAATGGCGCCCATGACCAACACACGGCGCCGCCCTAAGGTAGCTACGACCTTATCACCGGTTAAGCGGCAGATTGTCATCATGATCGAGAAGGCAGCAAAGCCATAACCAGCTTCATGCAGGGGCACGCCACGAATGGTGTTTAAGAACACGCCCGTCCAGTCGAGCATGGAGCCCTCGGTAATGAACATGATGAAGCAAATAAGGCCCAGCAAGAACAACATTGGGGTGATAAATGGGCCCTTTTTCTGCGTATTAGCAGCATCTACCTCGTTCTTATGGGCAGCGTCATCTACAACCTTAAGATCGGTAAGCATGTAGCGGCTACCAATTAAGGCGCAGTAGAGGATGATCAGCACCGACACCACGCAAGAGGTAAGCAGGAGGTTGCCCATCATAAAGGTAAGTCCCGAGCCTAAGAATAAGGCCACAAGGAAAACGCCTACACTGTTGCCTAAAGAGTAAACGCCATGCAAACCGGACATAATGTTACGGTTAAGCAAGCGCTCTAACGAGGCAGCATTGACATTAGCGGCAATGGCTAACAGCTCGCTATTAAAGCCAAAGATGATGAGAATAGCGCACAGCACATGGTAGCTTGGGGCAATGGTGACAGCTGCTAAGCAGCAGGCGACCATCACGCCACCAATTTGCGCCATTAGGCGGCAGCCAAACTTGGCCATCAATCCACTAGCAATAAACATCGAGCCAGCGGCACCAATGGCCATACACATGAGTAAGAGGCCTAAGTGATCCTCCGTGAGAGCAAAGCGCTCTTTGACGTAAGGAATGAACGGGCCCCATGAGGCCACCGCAAAACCAGGAATCCAGAAAGCCGCACGGTTAGAATTGATCAGCTTGGACGGCTTAACGTCAGACCAAACAAATCCCATACAACGATATCCTACTAAATTGAGAGATCTCTACAGCAACTGTTATCCCCTGCAATACCTGCAGTAGACACAGCAACCACATCACCACAAAGCGGCAATGACCAGAGTAGCCACCGCACTGTTTCCTCAGGGCAAGGCCTCAGCACCAAGCTTAATATGTGTACTTACACGCGCTCCGCTTGAGCCGTAATGCTGCCCACAGTTACGGTTATCCCTACTCTATGCTGGGCCATTATATAGGAGCTGCGGCAAGGAAACGTGAGCAATAACACTTTTTTCAGCGGTTGTTCACACAGTGTAAGAAAAAGCTAATTGTGTGTCGTTTTGCTGCACTACCACGCACCATCATCGCCCGCTTCTTTCAGTGCTCCACTTTAAGCAGAGCGGCGCTGCCTCCGCACGCCCCCCGCCCCTCACCCAGCAATTCCACTCCACGCTAACACCACTCACGTCCTCAGACGCCACACATTCATAGCAGCTATCTCCAACTTAGAGTAATGACGCATGATGCAGCTGCGCCTGTGCTGCTATCCCCTCTTGAGAGGTGCTGTGTCCTTAGGCGGGGGCATGGTTGTACAGCAGCTTGCTGTCACGACCTCCCCTACTGTCCCTACTGTCTCTACTGTCTCTACTGTCTCTACTGCCATTTATGGCGGCACTAATCGATGCGCCGTGACTCCTTAATGCCGAGGTTATTGGCCGTAACCACTGGGGCAATATAGCGACGGCGCATCCACACAAAGGCCAGCAAATCATAGGCACCGGCAAAAGCGCGGTTAAAGAAGTTAAACTTCGAGGTGCCATGCTTACGCTCTTGATGGCGCACCGCAATGGCCACCACCTTTTTCTCCTGTAACAGCGTCAACGCTGGTAAGAAGCGATGCATACCACTAAACAGCGGCAGGCTCTGCGCAAGTGAGGTGCGCATGATCTTCAGGGGGCAATTGTTATCAGAGAAACCATCGTGGGTAATGGCATTGCGAATCTTATTGGCAAGGCGGGACTGGATCTTCTTTGACCATGAGTCATGGCGCTTAGCGCGAATACCGCAAATGAGGTCACCCTCCTCATGCTTTTGCCACAGCAGCTCAAAGTCCTCAGGAAAGGTCTGCAAATCAGCATCGATGTAGCCCACCCATGGGGTGGTCGCACAGTGAAATCCCGCTTTTAAGGCGCCAGTAAGGCCAGTGCGCCGCTCAAGCGAGATGTAGTAGAAGTGCTCATGATGGGCTACCTGCTGCTCAATCAGCTCTAAAGAGCGATCAGCTGAGCCGTCATTAACACAGAGGAAGCACACTCGCATCGAGCTCTTTTGCGCGTACTGCTGTAAGGCACTAAAGAGCGAGGGCAAGCTCTCTTGCTCGTTATAGACGGGCACCACTACGGTGAGATCATACTGCGCCGCTAAGTTAAGAGGCGGGGCGGAGTTGTCCTGTGTCACAACCGCATCAGCTTTTGCTGCTGTGGCGGCAGCCAGATAAGACGCTGCAATGTTGCTGTTGGTGCTGTTGGCAATGATGGTAGCGGTGCTTTGTGACTGCTGCTGTGAGTTGTGAGGCTCTCCAGAGCTCAGATGGTTAGGCATGCTGACCTCAAATGGCAGGGGTGCAGAAAACGGCAAAAAGGTGGTGGTGGTGATGATGATAGTGGTGATGTTGGTTGGATGTTAATAAGCGGCGCTACAGCAAAGGCGCGCGGCTAACCAATGTGATGCAGCTTATCATAGCCGTAATAGGAGCAGTACCACTCGTAAAAGGCCTGCAAGCCCTCTCTCAGAGACGTCTGTGGCCTAAAGTGGTAGTCACGCTCGAGTTTGGAGACATCGGCGTAAGTCTGGGTAACATCACCCTGAGGCATAGGTGCTAACTTAATATTAGCGTGCTTGCCGGAGATCTCCTCTAAGATGCGCACAAAGGCAAAAAGCTCAATTGGATGGCCATTACCGATGTTATAGACGGCAAAAGGCACAGGCAACGTGGCCACTGCTGCAGCTGCCTGTGACTGTGGCATTAGCAGTGGCAGTGACTGCTGTGCAGGTTGTGGCTTATGCTGCTCAATGATCTTGGTGATGCCGGTGACGATATCGCCAACGTAGGTAAAGTCACGGCGTGATTGTCCCCCATTGAAGAGTGTGATCTCTTTATCCTCAAGCAAGGCTTGCAGGAAGATACACGGCGCCATATCAGGACGCCCATATGAGCCATACACCGTAAAAAAGCGCAGCGCAACGATATCAAGGTTATAAAGCAAGGCGTAGCTGTAAGCTAAGATCTCGTCCATGTACTTTGTGGCAGCGTACACCGACTTTGGTCTGATGTTAGTGTTGCTCTCGGAAAAAGGCACCTCAGTGCAATCACCATAGACAGAGGAAGAGCTGGCCATAATGAGGCGTGGAGCTGCTGCCTCTGGGCTCTGCTGCTTACAGAGTCTGATAGCATCGAGCACGTGCAAAAAGCCATTGACGTTAGTGCGCACGTACTGCTACGGTATGCTCGTAGAGAGGCGAACACCAGCTAAGCCCGCGCGGTTAACGACCACCGCAAAGGGCGCGCTGGTAATGAGCTTGGTGATGCCCTCATGGTCTAATAGATCGAGCTTAACAAAGGTGAACTGCTCTTGACAGAGGGTACTGCCCGCAGAAAGGTCAGAGTGAGCTTTAAGGTCTAAGCCCAGATGACGGAGGCGGGCTATTTTGAGCTCACGGTCGTAATTAAGATCAGAGAGGTTATCGCAACCTACCACTTGATGGCCCAAAGCCAGCAAGTGAGCACAGAGGTGCATGCCGATGAAACCGGCTGCACCTGTCACCAAGATGCGCATGGTTGTTTTTCCTTTGTGCGCAGAGAGGCCAGCAATAGCTGGAGCTAGTAACAAATAGTTTAGGCTGCTATTTGTAGCACTAAGGCGGGACCGCTAATAAAGCAAAATGAGAAAAACTGCATCATTAGCACTAAAAACGGTGAGATCTTGCGACGTTTTCTCAGAAAAGACGGGATTTACGCGCGAACATGCGCCATTTAGAAGTAGTGGTGAGTAGAGGTGCAGTGGGCACTTGCTACCATGGGACTAGTGGTGCTCAGACTCTGTGCTGAAACAAGCCGTGAGCCGTGATGAAGCCCCCAAAACAGCCCACCACCCCACCATTACCACCATAAAGCAGCAAGCAGCAATGCTACATAGAGTGCACGCAGCGCTGCTTTGCTGGGAGCAATGTCAGCTCTCTACTGTCTGCGCAGGGCGCAATTGAATGGAGTTTGCCGCTTCATCGACCTTGTAGGAAAAGCCATGGTTGAGAAGTTGAGGCGGGTTGGTTGCTAAGCGCTCCTCCATGATGTCAATGGTCTTATACACATCCCCCCACTGCACATCAATGCCGTCCCAATCATAAAGGAACCACTTACTCTTGTGGATACGTGCGATGAGTTGCTCGTCAGCAAAGCGCCTTTTCAGGGGCCGAGCGGGGCAGCCTGCGACAATGGTATAAGGTTCGACATCATGGGTGACCACAGAACCGGCGCCAATTACGGCTCCATCCCCAATGTTTAAGCCACCTTTGATGGTAACACGAGTGCCAATCCAGACATCATGGCCTATATTGATTGCACGGAAGTTAATGTACGGCGCCTGTCCCTGAAAGTTAGAAAACAGCCAGTGTCTGCCCTCAGTGGCAATGGTACAGATTGAAGTGGTGATGCGCTGGTAATCGTGCTCACCGACAAACTTGAGCTCGTCAGCTACGGCGCAATAATTACCCAGTTTGAGGAATCTGACGTCTTTGGTGCGTACCCCGCTGTAAGAGCCAATGCTGCAGCTGTCGAGTGCAGCCTCGTGGGTTAAGAAGCAGTGATAGCCCAAATAGCCTTGACCAGTTATTTGCGCCCCAGGAGGTAGCGCTAAGCCCAGCTTACGCAATTGTGCGCTAATTTGCGTGGTAATGATCATGAGAAAGAGTTCATCCTGTGTGGTCGACTACCACTTAGAGATGGTTGGCTGGTTTGTTGGTTGCCAATCACCACAACTGTTATGGTGCTTTCTACCCTGTTTACGCTTCTAGTCAAGCGAAATTACAACAGAGAGCTTGCGCGTAATGGCTGTGACCACGTCAAGTGGCTGCTGAGGGTAGTGGTTTACTCCAAGGTAGCATGCGACAGCACAGGGCACCTGAAAGCGCGTGTCCGCTGTGGCGCCGACCAAAACAGCTGACTTTAGAAAGAAACGTTGGGATTGAATCTGAGCTCGTCAGGAATAAACGGCCCAATCTCGTAATCAGGTGAGATAGGCGCCAGCTGCGCTGTTTGGGCATCCTGAGGTATCAAAAGCCGCCAATTGAGCGGAATCTTGGGGAGCACTTCTGGCGCCTCATGGCGCATAAAGCTGATAAAGCCCTTTATGTCGTCAAGTGGTAGCTTGTGCCCTGCTGCAAGGTACTGAGGCACGTCATACTGCCACCACTGCAGCTCTAACAAATCGCTAATTTGCTCGTCCGTAAAGCGATAGCCTTTAATGATACGCTCGCTATTTTTACCGCCACCGGCTCCCGCGACAATGGCATATGGCGGCACATCTTGGGTAATGATACTGCCTGCCCCAATAACCGCGCCATCGCCAATCTTCACGTCGCCTAAAATCAGCACATGCGCGCCGATCCAGACGTCATTGCCAATAGTGGCATTATTGACAATTTCACCCCGCTCCCGCTCCACAGCTGTAATGCGGTTAATCGGCCCCGTATGAAAGGCAAAGGAGGTGGAATGGCACACCGCATTAGACATGGTGGCACAGTGGATATCATGGATACCGAGGCCACACTCGACGTAGTGCGCAATACAGCTATAGCGACCAATGCTACCTAAAACAAAAAGGCTATCGTGGCTAATGTAGGAGTAGGCATCAATGGAGAGGTGGGCCGCCAATGTATTTCTCATGAGCGAGACCGGCCCGTTGTACTTGAGGTTGCGGGAGATTTGTACATCGGGATCGAGACGCAGGCCATACGCCAGCAGTTTTTGCCGCAAGATGGGGCCAAAGACCACCCCATTGCTTTGCGGATAGCGTATCTCTGCTGCTGCAGTTTGTGGCTGGGACGGACGAGGACGAAACATGGTCATACACGACCTCCATCCACCTGAAGCCACAATCCACGCCCAAGCACATTGCCCGCTGCTCTACCAGCTGTTGATGCGCGCACCGGCATCACGATACTGCTATTCGTACCAGCATCATCTACCACAAAAGCAGAGGCAAACTGCGTTAAAAGCTGATAAATATGGGATTGTAGTGCTAAAAGTGCTCTACCCCCCCCCCATGTGCATATATTTTATACCCATCACACAATAACCAATAAAACAAATGTACTGAAAAATTGCGGGCTGCTAACAGCTTTGCTCTGAGCCTTTTGCCCTTACATCTCTGGGCTCAACTACCCTAAGGAACAACACCACAGCATAAAGCAACACTTCCCGTAAAGCAACTTGCGTCTGGCGCAAGCGGGGTTACTCTCAAGCACTCTCAAGAGGTGGCTGTGTTTGGCTTAAGCTCAGGCTTTCACGACAGGTAATCACTACTGCTACGAACAGGACAAATGCATCCCTCGTAAGCGCAGAACTGCTTGTAGCCACTCCCCACCCAGCCTACTTGTCGTAGCCATACTCTGCACGCTCTATAGGGACAGGGGAAGATGCCCTCCTTATGGGTCACTTCTCAGGGAGCCACTATTGCCGTGGTGCTCGCGCCGCGTCACTTGCACGTTCGTTTGTCTCAGCGCTTGCGTCCGCACCAACCTCGCTCTTTACTGCACTGCCTAACGATAGCGCTAAGCCCTCCTGCTCTTGCTCTAAGGCCGCTGTAGCCGCTGCTGTCACGCTACGAGCTGTGGCTACGGGCTGCACCTTACTACCAACTAAACTGGCATCAGTCGAGAGTGAGGAATCATGAGAACGAGCAGCTACTAAGAGTAGGCTATCACCTACGGTGATGGCACCTAAGCTCCGTAAGCGCTGCGCCAACTCCGGTAGGTCTCGTATCCCCTTACGCGAGAGCATCACCGAGTCCCTTGCAAGGACACACTGCTCTAAGTGTTCCCTACCGTCCCGCACCACTAAGCGCCGGTCGTACACAGTAAGGGCATAAGCATTACGGTAGCGATACGTGCACACCACCGGTGAGGCGCCTGCATCAATAGCTCTACTTACCGGTGCCACCATCTGCTCCATGCCAATGTAGGCATTAAGGTAAGGCATGGCTAAGCCTAAACAAAAGACAAAGCCTAAAGTAGCCACGCCCGTTAAGGCCACCGCAAAGAGAAAGAGGCGGCTTAACAAAAAGATAAGCGCCATTAAGCTAAAAAAGGCCAGCACGCCAAACGCCACGCCCATGAGTGGATCTTGTAGCTGCGGCACCTTGCCATAAAAGACAAAGTACGCCCCTAAAAGCGCCACATAGGCTACGAGAGGTAAGAGCAGTGAGAGAGTGAGCAGCAATGGTAAGCGCACGCGGTCAGAACGCATATTAAGCCCTGCTAAGAGCTTACCGCTCTCCACAATCTCTAAGCCCCAGTGTAAGCCTAAGCGCGAGGTGCGCTTCGCTTTACGCCTCGAGGCACGCCAGCCTTGCTCGGTGCTGTTATCCTCTTGCAGGGCCTCGACGTACTTATCATTGAGGTTAATCGCAGCAGCGCTATGCTCTTTAGTCTCTTTGTTAACCTCCTGCGGGGCGATACGCTGTAGCACCTCAGATTTGGGCGTGGCAACTGCGCCTTGAGCCGTAACGGCTTCTTGCTCAGCGTGACGGGTGCTGTCCATAGCCGCGATATCGGCGGCGGTTACCTCTGGCAAGCTATAGCTGTCGGCGGCTAAATGAAAAGACGAGCCCGCTCCTACAGCCTGCACGCGGTGTGGTGTCGCACTGTTCTGAGCAGCAGCGGTATTACTCTGAGAGGCAAGGTTAGTCTGCACCGTTTGCGTCTGGGAGCTCTCACCAGCGCTCTCAGCTGACGTAGCTGGGGCTGCTGGTGCAATGGCCGCCGCAGATGCCGTGACGGTGTTTGTGGCAGTAGCTGCAGGGGACATGGTCGCAGCGTCTGGTGCAGTATGAGCGGCGGGAGCAAGAGTATGAGCGTGAGTATGAGTATGAGTATGAGTATGAGCATGAGCACTAAGCTCCGTTTGCTCTTGCTCGTGATACCACAAGGACGCTGGCACCTGTAAAAAGTCGTTTTCTAAGCTCAGGTCTATCTGACGGCGGTGCGCATGCCACTGCCGATAAGAGAGCACCACGTAATAAAACAGCGGTGGTACTGCCGGTAAAAAGTACATCTCCAGCTTAGACGAGGGAATAGAGACCACAACCAACACTGCCAGCACAAAAAACAGCGTCGCTTGCAAGCCCAGCGTCAGTACCTGTGGCTGCGCTTCTGCTGTCTTGGTGGTCTTGACGCTGGCGGCGGTAGCAGTGTTAGCATCTGCTGCTGTCTTTGTCTGTGGGTGGCGTAAGTGCCATGCCACAGTAAGCTGATAGCCGATAAAGAACAGTGTACTTAAGCCCAGAGGCAGTGTCAGCACAGGGTAGTAGCTTAGGTAATAATAAAAGGGCTCAGGGTGGCCCAAATTACCCGCTAAGCGCGCCGCACTCTGGGTAATAAAGAGGTTTTCGAGATAAGCCCGTCCGCCCTCTACATAGACCGCTCCTGCCCACAGCGCACAGCACAGTAGGATAAACAAAAAGTAGTACGGGCGAAACACCCGAAAAAAGCGCTTCAGGTCATGGTTATAGGCCAGCACCATTATGAGCGCCACAAGGGGCATGAGCAACGCGTAAGGGCCCTTGATAAAGATGCCTAAGAACAGGCACAGCGGAATGGAGAAATTTCCGTATTTAACGGCGTAAGCGGTGGAGCTGATATTTGTAGTGGTAGTGGTACTGATGCTGGAGCTGCTGCTGGCGCTGGTAGTGGAGGTAGTGGAGGAGGTGGTGGTGGTGGTAGTGGCGCTAGTGGCTTTACAGCGGCCGGTGATCTTGTCTTGAGTGCGGATGAGGCTATAGCGCTTAATGATTTTGCAATAAGCCCAGAGCATGGCTGCCGTAAAGAGCATGTCCATACGGCCGACGAGGGCACAGACGTCGACAAAGAGCAATGAGCTCATGCCTAAGATAAGCAGCAAGCGCTCTTGATGGCGGAAGACGGAGCCAAAGGTGTGATCCATGAGCACCATGGTAAAAAGCCATGAGAGCACGGAACACAAAAGCAGCCATGCCATAGCTTTACTGCCAAAGAGCTTAAGGCCGATCATGCACAACCACAGGTAAAGAGGCGGCTTATCGGCGTAAGGAGCACCATTGTGGTAGAAAGTGAAGTAGGCGCCTCGCTCTAAGGCGTCTTGGGCGATGCCTAAGTAGTTGAGCTCGTTTAAGAGGTTAAAGTCGCGCAGCAGGATAGCTGGCACAAAGGCGCCCAGAACCACGAGAAAAACGAGCAGGTATATCTGATTCGATCTCATAACAAGCTCAAGTACACAGACAGATCGGTCTCATGGGGCAGCATGGCCGCAGACGAACAACGGTTACGATGAGAGTGGTGACATACCCGCGCCCCTAAGAGTGAACAGCGCAACTCAAAGCATCATAGCCTTATCCCTCAGGGTGATTCAGATGCCAACACCTGCTTGTAGGCTCCTGAGCTTAACTTACAGCACTAATCATCATGGGGCATCGACGTACACCAAGAGTATCCTCAAGCCATGGTGGGCTTAAGCTCGCGTGTATGGAGGGATGGGGTGATCTAATGGCGCCAGTGAGAAGAGTAACGTGAGTCAGCCCAAAAGCACCGCCTACCCGCTGCGCATAGGTATTTGCTCATGCGCATTTAAGATCATAACGCCGTGCGTGGCTATTGCTGATGCCTACATAGTCACGGGAGTGAGGTCGCTTTGTTGGTAGTGGTAGGAGTGGCAGAAACGTTAGGAGTAGTAGTAGTAGTAGGAGGAGGAGGAGGAGTGGTAAAAGCTGGTTCAGAATAGCCGCAAATAAGCGGCTGAGTAGCCACAACAAGCATAAGCAGGGAAGAGCTAACCGCAGCGCATTGAGGTCATCTCCTCAAGCCAAGGCACAAGCCCACCACAGAGCTACAGCTGCCGCCCCTCAGGTTTATCTGACTCCATCTGCGACAGCTGAGTCTCGGCCGGCTCCTCGGCCAGAGCCTGTGGCGCGGTAGCGCTGGTGCGGGTGCTGTCTGTATTAGTGGTAAGAGTTACAGCTGGCGCAGCGGTGGCAGCTTTGGTCTTAAGGCTCTGCCGGTGCAGCATGATATTGCGCACGTAAGTGATGAGGCCGCCCACCTGTCCCAAAATCAGCACGATATCAAGCCGGTAGATACCGTACACCTGCACCATTAAGGACGCCAGTAAGCTGATATACCAAAAGGTTGGTGGCAGCAGTGATTGCTGCTGACGGTGCGAGACTACCAGCTGGTAGATAAAGCGAAACGTAAAAAGGAACTGACCGGCCATACCAAAAGCCAGCCACCCATAAGGGATAGCCTCGTCATTTAAGAAAATAGCGGCAAAGGCTGCTCCGTCACGCAGCTCCAAGAGGAGCATGATAAGAGGCGCCGCAATAATCGCAAGTGCCCCCAAAAGACCGAGCTTTTGCAGTTGTCCTTTGAGCTTGAGGTTATAGACGTAAACGTAGAACGAGACCAATTGGCCTAAGAGAATGGCCAAATCCTCCCGCAGGTAGCCATAGAAGCTCATGGTAAGGGAGCCTAAGAGAGATAGCCACCAAAAGAGTGCGGGATTCACCACAGCACGGGCACGCTCGGACATAATCCACTGTACCAGCATGCGCGCGGCAAAGGCCAGCTGCGCGATTAAACCGATAAGGGTATACCAGCTAATAATCGCCATGGCCCTGACTCCACTCAGAAAAGAGAAACTGGAAGGGGGTTTACAGCACTTAAGGATGTGGTCTTGGGCTGGCTTGAGGCCAGCCCGCAACTGTAAAGCCGCCCTAATGATAGTGCATTAGACGGCACTTTGCCAATAAGAATTGCCTTGGGCAAAGAAAAAAGGCCAAGAAGTGAAGCACTGAGGCTGTGGGGCACAGCTTTGAGTGCGGCCAGCTGTTAAATGACAGAAGATGGGATGCGTGATGACAAATACACGCCTCGAGATGAATGAAGCAGGTGAGTCTAATCCTACTGAGGACGGTGCACCATGATTACCATAAAGCCCGGCATCTCTTAAGTCAGTCGTTTCCCAGAGATACATGCAGTCATCAATAAGCGCTCGTCTTTATCCTCATTTACCCTGAGTGGCGGTGGCGACAGAGAAGGTGGTGGTGGTGGTGGTGGTGACTTCGCTCCCCGATAACGCTGCTGTCAGACGCTTTGCGTTCCTCCACTCCAAACGAAAAAAGGCCCAGAACTATTGTAGTCCTGAGCCTTTCTTCAGGGTATTTACTACCTTACGCCTGCTGAGGCGCTAGCAGTAAGAGGTACCACAGGGGCTATTACATCATGCCGCCCATGCCACCCATACCACCCATGCCACCCATGCCAGCAGCGGCTGGAGCGTCGTCCTTCTTAGGAGCGTCAGCAATCATGCACTCGGTGGTGATCATGAGGCCAGCGATAGAAGCGGCGTACTGTAAAGCAGAACGGGTCACCTTGGTAGGATCGAGAATACCCATCTCGATCATGTCACCATAGGTCTCGGTAGCAGCGTTGTAGCCGTAGTTGCCCTTGCCAGAACGCACGTTGTTAGCAACCACCGATGGCTCCTCACCAGCGTTGGCCACGATCTGACGTAATGGGGCCTCCATAGCGCGTAAAGCGATCTTGAAGCCGACCTTTTGATCCTCGTTGTCTGCCTGCACCTTGTCAGCTAAAGCAGCAGCCACGCGGACTAAGGCGACGCCACCACCGGCGACCACACCCTCTTCCACAGCAGCGCGAGTAGCGTGCATAGCGTCCTCAACGCGGGCCTTCTTCTCCTTCATCTCGACTTCGGTAGCAGCACCAACCTTGATGACAGCCACGCCGCCAGCTAACTTAGCAACGCGCTCTTGGAGCTTCTCACGGTCGTAGTCAGAGGTACTCTCAGCGATTTGCTTGCGGATTTGCTCCACACGCTCGGAGATGTCCTCGCTCTTGCCAGCACCGTCGATGATGGTGGTGTTGTCCTTGGTGATCACAACACGCTTAGCCACACCTAAGTCATCTAAGGTGGTCTTGTCCAGCTCCATGCCTAACTCGGAGGAGATGACAGTGCCGCCAGTTAAGATAGCGATGTCTTGTAACATGGCCTTACGACGGTCACCGAAGCCAGGGGACTTCACAGCAGCAACCTTAACCACGCCACGCATGTTGTTCACGACTAAGGTAGCTAAAGCCTCAGACTCAACATCCTCAGCAATGATCAGTAAGGACTTGCCAGACTTAGCCACACCCTCTAACACCGTTAAGATGTCACGGATGTTGGAGATCTTCTTGTCGCACAGCAGGATGTATGGGTTGTCCAGCTCGACAGTAGCGGTGTCAGCCTTGTTGATGAAGTATGGGGAGAGGTAGCCACGGTCGAACTGCATGCCCTCGACGAGGTCTAACTGATCCTCTAAGCCCTGACCATCTTCAACAGTGATCACGCCATCACGGCCAACCTTTTCCATGGCCTCGGCAATTAAGTTACCGACGGTGGTATCAGCGTTAGCGGAGATGGTACCGACTTGAGCGATAGACTTGCTGTCCTTGCACTCGGTGGAGAGGGTCTTTAACTCCTCAACAGCGGCGGTCACGGCCTTGTCGATGCCGCGCTTTAAGTCCATTGGGTTCATGCCAGCGGCGACGGCCTTTAAGCCCTCAACCACGATGGCCTGAGCTAACACGGTAGCGGTGGTGGTGCCATCACCGGCAGCGTCGTTGGCCTTGGAAGCGACTTCCTTAACCATCTGGGCGCCCATGTTCTGGAACTTGCCCTCAAGCTCGATTTCCTTGGCAACAGTGACACCGTCCTTGGTGATCAGTGGAGCGCCATAGGCCTTGTCTAAGACGACGTTACGACCCTTTGGGCCTAAGGTCACCTTAACAGCGTTGGCGAGGACATTAACACCCTCTAACATTTGCGTGCGAGCGTCGTTGCCAAAAAATACGTCTTTAGCAGCCATTTATTAAATCCCTTAGCCTAAACCCAAATCTTACTCTTCGACGACAGCCAGAATGTCGCTCTCGGAGAGGATGAACACCTCTTCGCCGTCTAAGCGCTCCTTCTTGGTGCCATAGCCTTCGTTGTAGACGACGGTGTCACCGACCTTAACGCTTAATGGAGCGGTTTGGCCATTGTCTAAGATACGGCCATTACCCACGGCCAGAACCTTACCGCGAGTCGACTTCTGAGCAGCAGAACCTAATAAAATACCGCCAGCAGATTTGGTCTCAACCTCGAAAGGCTTAACGATCACGCGATCGTATAAAGGAATTAACTTCATGATAACAATGCGACAAAACAGCTTACTTGCCTAAGCTAGGAGGCTAGCGCAGGAAGTAAGACACAAAACAGAGTACAGCAGTCAGCTTGCTTCAGGATCCTTACTCGCCGAGCTTAGGTTCTTTAAGGGCCCCCGCCCCCACGCTAAAGCAAGCCAACCCAACCGCGCGCTGGGCTACTGCGGCACTAAACTTTGCCAAAAGGTGCACGCTAAAGCTTCCTCTGAAGTAGACTCCAGAGGTGTGCACACGCATGCTGCAAAGCATGCTTGGCAAAAGCTCGTATCGAACATTAGACAATATGGGGGTGGGGTAAAACGATTTCAAGGGCGAGAGGCAAAAAATTTTTTTCTTGTGGCAAAATGGCGTCTTTATGGCCTTTTTAAGTGGTGCAAGTGGCAATGACACTAAGCGTTACATCCCCACACCACACCTCAAGAGCTGTAAGCTAAAGAGGCGCCACCATTCCACCACCGCCACCGCCACCACCGCCACTTTGCGCCGCACTTAAAAAGTTAGCAGCCTCACGTTACCTCGTCTACGTGCCCTGCATCATCGCAGCACAGCAGCAGGACTGATGCAGTACTGATGCGGTCTTGCCTGCCACCACAGTTAAGCCTGTGCTTAAGCCTGTGCTTTTGGCTGCGCCTGTGACTGTGCTGTCTGCTGTGGCGCAGGCGCGGCCATCTGATGCTCCTCTTTGAGCGCAGCAATCTCCTTTGCCGTCAGCTGCACCTTAGAGATATCGATCTGGGAGTCCTCAGGCAAGCTCACACCACGATGAGCTAACTTAGCATTGTGCCGTGCAGCCAGCTCTGGGAACTTCTTGAGCAGATCTTTTTCCTCTGGCTGCGTGCCCATTTCCTCATGTTTCTGCTCACGGATTTGTACCTTAGAACGCACGGTTAAGACCACGCCCGATAAGATCAGAGCAGCACCCACAAGCTGTGAGTAATGCAGCGGCTCACCTAAGACCAGCACACCGACGATGCCACCGGTTAATGGCACCAAATAGACAAAGACACCTGCTTTAGAAGCACCAACCTGCTGCACGGCATAATTCCATGCCACAAAAGCAAAGAGGCCAGAGAAGACCACCAGATAAGCAAAGCCCATTAGAGCTCTGTTGGTAACCTCATAAATGTGCAAAGAGTTGGTCGCTGCACCAACGCTAAAGCAAAGGATAGAGCCAAAAAGACCTGACCACGCGGTCACGGCAATGGTACCTAAGCGGCCATGAATACGCCATGAGATCACGACGTAAGCTGACCACGCTACCTCACAGACCAAGATCAGGATGTCACCGATGTTAAACGAGAGGTTTAAGAGCACGGAGATCGAGCCCTTGGTAACAATGGTGAGGGCGCCTACGCAGGAGATGGCAATACCGATCCAGCCAAAGCGATTTAAGCGTTCGCCTAAGAAAGCAAAGGCCAGTAAGGTGGTAGCCGTAGGGCCGATACTCTCAATTAACGCCGTATTGGTGGCGGTAGTGTAGTTAAGGCCAGTAAAGAGCAGGCCGTTGTGCACCAAAATGCCCATAAAGCCCATAGCAAAGAGCGTAATGAGCACATCCTTGCTCGGACGGAAGCTCTTTTTGTCACGGGTGAGAAATAACCAGAGGAACAGCACGCTGGCCATGATGCCAAAGCGCATGCCGGTGATCATCAAAGGAGAAAAGGCTTCGACAGTGAATTTACCACTGGCTGGTGTTGCACCCCAGATTAAGCACACCAGTAACAGCAAGACGTAATACTTGGCTTGAGCCATAGAGCACCTCAAGAGACTGAGACGTGGTTACTCACGACCACGCAACAAGACTCCCTCGCGCCGTAGCATTTCGCAAGGTTTCACCAACTGCTTGCCCTCTTGACGCGTGCTAATCCCTTTCTGTGTAGTCCATTTTGCGCACGCTACAAGACAAGCAGCACCAAAACCACTTCTCAGCAGGCTTACAGGCCCCCGTGGCCAGTTCCCCTACTGCAAGCACCCGCAAGACATCGTTCTGCCACATGCAGCTGCCACTTGATAAATGTCTTGCCCCGCCGCAGCACTCGATCGCGTCAGAGCAGTGGCTCTACAGCAAGAAAACGCGATGAGGCATGGCGTGCATCATAATCTCTCTTTGGGGAAAAGAACAGCGGTTGTGACAAAGAAATTCAGTGGCTATGGAGCTTAAACACTGGGGCGTATGCAGGGCACTGCTAAAAGCACCGGAGCTGAACGGATCCTGGCAACACGCAGGCTGTGAATACCGTCTGCTCTAAGGTGTCCTAAAGTTACTTTGGTGGCGTGGCTATCAGCTTTAAGGCTATTAATTCATCTGCGGTACCAAGATCTGTGGTG
>JAHLFE010000162.1 GCA_018884035.1 Candidatus Anaerobiospirillum pullicola | reverse complement strand
GCAGTAGCAGCAGCATACCCGCGAACTTAAGCCCACCATGGCTTTAGGGTGTTCTTGGTGTGATACCATGCACCTTGGAGATTAGTGCTACAAATGGCAGCTATAGCGCTTACAGGCTGATTGGGCGCATTTCAATCACCATGAGGAACGAGGTGATGACGCTCTGAGCTTTGCATTCCCCTCTTAGGTTCGTGGGTAAGTGGTAGCTGGAGCCTCTGTAATAAAGGCAGAGCGCAGGGCTTGCTGTTGAGCGCATGCAGTGCTGTTGCTGCTCTGAGGAGTCGTGAATACCCCACTACCACCACAAACTCTAAGTGGTTGTTATTCCTACCTCAGTGGCGCCAAGCCCCGCTACGTAGGCTGTTGAGGCTGTTAAGGCACGATACCCAGAGCTACTGTGTACCGAACCCTTTGTTTTGTCTTGTCTTAGAGCCAGCCCTTCTTCTTAAAGAAGAGGTAGGTGAGAGTAGCTGAGAGCGCCATCAAACCAATGGACATCGGGTAGCCAAACCTCCAGCTCAGCTCCGGAATGCCATGGAAGTTCATACCATAGACACTGGCAATCCACGTTGGTGGCATGAAGACCACCGCCGCCACGGAGAAGATCTTAATGATCTTATTCTGCTTGTGCGTGGAGTAACCCATGGATGCTTCCAGCTGGAAGTTGATCTTATTGGCCAAAAACTGCGTGTGCGGCAGAATCGACTCAATGTCGTTTAAGACCTCGACAATGATGCGCTCTTGGCGGTCATCTAACGTAGTCTCAAAGGACTTGTTGATAAAGCGCAGCGCGCGGCGGGTATCGTACAGCGCCTGCAGAATCTGGCCATTTAACTCCTCTTGGCGCACTAGCTCGCGCAGGGTGTCCTCAACACGGTCATCGTCGAGAATCTGGTCAGCCGTTTCATCGAGCACGCCGTAGGCATCCTCAATGAGGTCAGAGAGCTGATCGACTTTTAAGTCCTGTAAGGTCAGGAGGATGTCCAGAGCCGAGCGCACATCAGCCTTACCAAAGCGAATTTGGTAGCGCAGCAAGCGCACAATCGACACATCGTCCTCACGGAAGGAGATGAGCAGGTTCTTGCGCAGAATAAAGGACATGTTGACGCCGCGCGTGTCGTTAGCGAGGCGTTGTGGGAATAAGGACAGGATGTGCACACCGTCTGCGCCTAAGCGGAAACGGGACGAGGACTCTAAGTCGTCCATCTCGTCTTCATCAGGCACATCTTCCACAAAGAGGCGCTCTAACCAGTCACTTTCTTCTTGGGTGGGTTGATGCACATCAAGCCAAATCACATCAGAAGGCAGCGCTTCACCGGCTTTGACATCGACCAGCGCTAAGCTGTTATCGTCGTAGAGTTGGCAAGCAGTTATCATCAACACCTCCCGCACTGGAGTTGTCCCTCTAAGCGCTCCCCCATATCACGGGTAACGGGGAGGATTGGAGGGGGCATGAGCCGCAGTGCCTCTTAGGGCAGAGCATGAATGGGGAACCGCAATCAGCAGCAATAGTGGTGGGTCGTAGGCGTGACCGTAAGTGAGCTCACGGCCGCGTGGAGACAAGGACAAAAGAGAGGGCCAGCAGCAAGTGCGTTGCTGGTGCTGTAGTGTCTGCAGCCTTACTGAAGAGGCAGTTTCTACAGAGCTGTTGCTGTCTATTACGGTTTACGTGGTAATGGCTTCTTGCTTGACGTTAGAGCAGCCATTTTGCACGTAAGATCACATTTTTCGGGGCTCATACTAGGTGAAAGCTGGCGCGCTGTCAAACAAAAAGTACCAGCAGGTCGTTACATCTTTTCAGGAGCGATTAAAGGCGCGGTGCAGAGGAGTATTGCGGTCATGAGCACTTAGAGATGTAGGTTTTGCCGTAGGCTTACGCAAGCCACTCTTTGCCGTCATGTGCTCTACGTACTAATACTTTGGAGGGACGCCGTGCCTATTGTCACCTGTCTTATGATGGCAATTGTTAAGAACGTGTTAAGTGTGTGTTAGCTCCGCGTCAAAAGCGGCTAAAAGCTTATGTTTAGGCCAAATTCGTCCCAGATTTTTGCATCATTTTGATGCGGGATTGCTACTTTCCTATGATAAGATTAGCGCCGTTGCTGCAAGGCAATACGTCTCAACATGGGGCGAAAAAGCGCTCTCTTTTCACCTAATGTTGACGCCAAACTCCTGCTGATGGAGTCCGTGAGGATCTTTGTCACAAGCAGCAGTTCACCTGTTTGCAAGTAAGCGTTAACTCAATAGGTGCCGCTGGGGATAAATTTGGATAACAATCTTGTCCCGAGTGAGGCACTGTCAGTTGGCTCTGCTTGTCACTGGCTGCAACAGCCTGATCACGTCGCTCGTTTCTAGTTAATATCCGTCTTTTGTCTTCTCTTGCTGGTGACTGCACTATAAATCGTAGCTTATACCTTGGCCCGTACCAAGGCAAAGTGTGTCTGTAGAGAGCGCTTTGTGTCAGCTCTACGGCAGAACGCTGCTGCGCGGATGGTGCGTAACGCCTCAGGCAAAGCTTGTTCCTACATAGGACAGTTTTTGTATCCCTGAGGCGGTTTATACCCATACCTGCTTAAGGGCAAGCTTAGCGTGTGTGTATGCTACGTTGGTGCCCTCTGTGCGCACCAGCTAGTGCGCAAGTCTAGCGCTTAGGCTTAGGTTTAAGCCACGGCTTAAGCTTAAGCTAGAGACATTTGTGGGCAAAGGGGAGTAGGGCTAGAAAGAGGTGGTCAGGATAGGTTGCGGTTACTGAACAAGGAGGTATTTCTTGTGAAGCAGGTGGGCGCAGTGGTGATTGGTCTTTCATAACTTGTCGCCACACTGCATCTTAAGACCAGAGCCTGATTGAGGCAGGTTAGGAGCTATAGGCTAAGGTCTAAGCTTAGGAGTAAGGTGAGGTTTAACCTCATTTCGTGTAAAGCTATGATAGAAACAATCTTCATCATATTAGTGGGCTTCTTGCTCCTGCTAGCCTGTATCGACCTGTTCGTAGGCGTGTCCAACGACGCGGTGAACTTCCTTAACTCCGCCGTAGGTAGCCGCATCGCTCCAATGAAGGTGGTCTTAACGGTCGCTTCCTTGGGTGTGTTAATCGGTGCTACTTTCTCTTCAGGCATGATGGAAGTGGCCCGTAGCGGTATGTTTAGGCCAGAGCTGTTCTCCCTTTACGACATCATCTTTATCGCCTGTGCGGTGATGATCGCAGACGTGCTCTTGCTCAACGTCTTCAACTCTTTGGGCCTGCCAACCTCTACCACCGTCTCTATCATCTTTGAGCTCCTAGGAGCGGCGGTCTGTGCTGCGGCCTATAAGCTCAGTGCTCAAGGCGCCTCTTACGCCGAGATCTTTGACTACATTAAGACCGATCGCACGACGACTATCGTATCGGCGATTTTAGTGTCAGTTGTGGTGGCGTTCTTCTCCGGCGCTATCGTGCAGTTCATCTGCCGCCTGTTCTTTTCCTTCCGCTTCCAGAATTCCTACCGCTACTTAGGTGGCATATTTAGCGGTGTCTCCATTACCGCTATCGTGTACTTCCTTGTCATGAAGGGCGCTAAGGGCGCTTCCTTTATGAAGCCGGAGTACATCGCCTTCATTGAGACCCACACCACGACCATCCTCTGGATCCTGCTCATCGGCTTTACGGTGCTGGGCCAGATCATGGTGCTCTTAAAGCTCAACGTCTTCCGTCTCATCATCTTAGCCGGTACCTTTGCTTTAGCCTTCTCCTTTGCCGGTAACGATCTGGTGAACTTCGTGGGTGTGCCTTTAGCGGCTTTAGATTCGCTCTTGGCGTGGTTTGCCTCTGGCCAGCCTGATCCACACGGCATGATGATGGATGTGCTCAATCAAAATGCCAAGGCACCAACGGCCTTCTTACTGATTTCTGGTTTAGTCATGGTGCTGACGCTGTGGTTCTCCAAGAAGGCCCACCGCGTGATTCAGACCTCGATTAACCTCTCGAGCTCGACTCATGGTGAGCACGAGCAATTTGGTGCTTCCACTCCAGGTCGTGTGGTGACCCGTTTTGGTTTAGGCGTGGCACGGGCGACGAAGCGTTTTATGCCAATGTTCTTGGCTGCTTTTATTGGCCGTCGTTACATCAAAGCCCCAGTGGTCAAGGGTGAAGAGCAATTACCTTTTGACTATGTACGTGCTTCGGTCAACCTTGTTTTAGCCTCGATCTTAATTGCCTCTGCTACTTCCTTAAAGCTGCCACTTTCCACCACTTACGTGACCTTCATGGTGGCCATGGGAACCTCCTTTGCCGATGGTGCGTGGAGCCGTGAGAGTGCGGTATACCGTATTTCCGGTGTGATCACCGTGATTGCGGGCTGGTTCTTAACCGCCATGTCTGCTTTCATCTTTGCGGCGGTGGTTGCATGGCTGTTCTTTGCGACTGGTTACGTGTCGATCATGATCCTGATGGTGATTGCCGTCGCGATCATTGTGCGCACTAATTTCAAGAGCGAGACGACCTCGGAAACGACGCAGCTGGTGATCGAAGCCAAAGACGACAACGTCAAGATCCTTTCTTCTATCTCCAATGCGGTGCCAACCTACTTTGACCGTGAGTTAGAGGTGGTTGATCGCGTGATGATCAACTTCTTCAATGACAACGAGTTCAAGTTAAGACGCGACTTTAACAAGGCCTCGAACATTGAAGATGACGTCTCTAAGGTGCGTTCGGAGTACTACACCTTAGCGCTGTATCGTCCAAGTTATGAGAAGGCTACGACTGGCACTGGCAGTGGCAGTACGGTGGATGCCAAGCACTTCTTCTACCTCACTTTCTCCAATATGCGTGAGGCGGCTAAGGCTATTCGCTTTATGACGGAGCGTGCAGTGATGCACGTGGCTAACCGTCACAGCATCTTCCAAGGGGAGATGCAAGCGACCCTCTTAGAGATCACCCAGCGCTTACACCTGATCTCGCAGGATCTGCACACTATTGCGCGTGAGCAGAGTGCGGAGAATGTAGAGGCCATGGTGAAGCACGCGAAGAAGCTGAACCGTGACATTGACCGTGCACAGGTTGGCTTAGTAAACATTATTGGCCGTCAGCGCGTTTCGATTCACTCGGCGGAGATGTACTTAGGCTTCTTACAGGGCTTACGTGACTTAGCCAATCGCTACGTGGCGGTTGCCATGCAAGAGCGTGCGTTATCGCAGTTAGTGGCTGGTGCGAACATCGATGGCGATTTACAAAACGCCCAGTTACGTTCGCAGGTGTTTGGTACGACGGTGCGTACCAACAGCGAGGAGCTGATGAAGGCTCCAGCTGAGGATGATGGCACCACTGCTGAAGATACAGCTAATGCTACAGCTACTGCTGTTACTGAGAGTGCTGCTCCGGCGACGCCAGCAGCTCCTGCTGCGGCAGCCAGTGCGAGTGCGCCAAACGCGGCGGCGGAGTCTACTTCTGAGAGCAAGACGCAGCAGTAATACGCTGAGGCGATCTTAGCAGTAGCGTGTATCTACTGCTAAGAAAAGAAAGGCCATGGTGATTTCCTTCAAGGGAGGTGACCATGGCCTTTTTGTTTATTTGCATGGGCATTAAGTTAGCAGTGTAGTCTAGATCAACAGCAGTAAAACTGGAAATGATTATAAGGCTGTGACGGGGTAACTTACGTTGATTCCAGCACTTTTTCTGAGCCGCATACATATCCTAGGCCCAT
>JAHLFE010000003.1 GCA_018884035.1 Candidatus Anaerobiospirillum pullicola | reverse complement strand
GATTGGCACATATCACCACCTACTTCAAGGTGATTAGTGGGTGATAAGTAGGTACTGCATGTTTTTGGCTTATATAAGCCAAAGATCACAAATAGACTCGATTACATATCACCATGTGATTTACTTTCAGGAGTCTTTGCCTAGCGCAGAAACAAAAAAAGCAGCCTATGGCTGCTTTCTTCGTGGTGCCCAGGGCCGGGGTCGAACCGGCACGGATGTTTAGTCCGAGGGATTTTAAGTCCCTTGTGTCTACCAATTTCACCACCTGGGCTTGTTCTCAGTGTTCCTGACAACAGCGGCTATTATAGGGATTTTTCGTGGCAGTGCAAGTCTTGAGCGCACTTTGGCGCAAATAATTTGTGCTTACAGGCCCTTACCAGCCTTTACTGTCCCTTACTGGCTCATCCCTGCCGTCAGCACCAGAAAAACTAAAAGGTAGCGCCTACTCTGAGTACGAGCTACCAAGCAATAAGTGCTACTTATCGCCCTGCTGTGGGATAACACCTGCGGCCGCTACAGGGTTTAAGCGCTCATAGCCCTCGTTGTCTAACGATACCGACATCTCGATCATGTGGGTATCATCAGAGCTCTCGTACTTGATCTGTAAGTCGTCAATCGACTCCACTGGCACGTACTTCTTCAGGACTTCAATGATCTCCATGCGCAGCTGTGGCAGGAAATCAGGGGTGTTGACGCCCGCCCGATCGTTAATTAAGAGAATGCGTAAGCGCTGCTCTGCTGTCTTGCTGCTGGACTGTGGCTTCTCACCCGCCAGCGCAGATTTAATGGCACTAAGTAAAGACATAAGCTGCTGTCCTGCAAAGAGGATAATGCGGTGCGCGTAAGTTCTTTCTCTCGCTACTACCTGTCAGGAGCGCTCGTCAGCCTCAACCCCAATCAAAATACAGGGATCATGACTTTGTGGCTGGTGGCAATGTTAGATGGCAAGATAGCCTACCGTGATCTTATTACCACGCAATCAGAGAAAACGCTTAGCACCTTAAAGGTGCACACAAGTACCCGCGTACTGTGCTGCTTACAAGGTGCTGGTAGTAGCGACACTTCTTTCTCTGGGGACAGCAAGAATCTTGGCCTCAAGCGTGATGTGCAGATTGGAGCCCACAGAGCTGTAAGCTGTGCCTACATAGAAGTGACGCGCATAAAAACGGCTAAAGCACAAAGCACAGACGTAACTTAAGTACTGGTAAGCCTACCAGAGCGCAGCTTCTAATGCGCTCTAAACTTGGTTACCAGTCTGCCAGTTACGCGATGCTTTCAACTAAAGAGCTTGCGCCAGAAGCTCTTCTCTTCGGTAATAAAGCGCATTGGCACATCGTTGCCCAGTAAGCGCTCTACGGCATCGTGATAGGCCTGCCCTGCGGTCGACTTTTGGTCGAGGATAATGGTCACACCGTTGTTGGAGGCGTTTAATACGTCCTGTGACTCTGGAATCACACCTAAAAGTGGGGTGTTTAACAGGCCTTGGACGTCGTGCACCGACATCATTTCCTCTTTCTCGACGCGGCTTGGCTGGTAGCGCGTTAAGAGCAGCTTCGTCTCCACTGGATCCCAGTTGTTGACCGCACGGCGGCTGCGGGCGTTTAAGATGCCAATGATACGGTCACTGTCACGTACCGACGACACCTCTGGGTTAGTGGTCACAATGGCCTCATCAGCGTAGTAGAGGGCGATTAAGGCACCACTCTCGATACCAGCTGGGCTGTCGCAGATGATGTACTCAAAGCCATCATCAGAGAGCTCTTTGAGCACGCGGCCGACGCCACTGTAGCTTAAGGATTCCTTATCCTTAGTTTGGCTGGCTGGCAGAATGAAGAGGTTCTCGGTGTTCTTGTCTTTGATCAGCGCCTGATTTAAGCGCGCCTCACCGTGGATGACGTTAATAAAGTCATAGACCACGCGACGCTCGACGCCCATGACGAGGTCTAAGTTACGTAAGCCCACGTCAAAGTCGATCACCGCCGTCTTGTGGCCCTTTAAGGCTAAGCCCGTGGAGATAGCGGCTGCCGATGTCGTTTTACCCACACCGCCCTTACCGGAGGTAATCACGATGATGCGTGACTTAAAGGCCTCGTTTACAGGGATATCTTCGTTTTTAGCCACGCTTTTCTTCTCCTTTACGTGTGGAAAACCACCTGCGGCTGGGTGGGGGGCCTTTTGTTCCTGTTGGTAAATGCTGTCCAACTCAGCCATTTCGCCCTCTTGGTCTTCTTTAACCACGGAGCGGAGGCGCTTTTTAGCGCTGTGAGAGGAGGCGTTAGCCTCGTCTTTAGGCGTAGTTGCAGGAGCATCTTTGGCGCTTGAGTCTTGGCTCGCAGTCACAATGCTCTTTTCAGCCTGAGCGTCATCAGCCTTATCAGCTTCCGCGTCAGCGGCAGCCTGAGCTTGCGCTTCATCCTTAGCTTCCGCCTTATCCTTAGCTTCAGCTTCGCTCTTGGCTTCGGCATCAGCAGCTGTGGCCTTAGCAGCCGCAGCATCTTTGGCCGCAGCAGCGTCAGCTTGAGCTTCGTCCTGAGACTTATCGGCTTGAGCCACGTCTTTAGAGTCCTCGGTGCTGCTTTGCGCCTCAGATTCAGTCCTGCTGCTTTCGCCCTCAGTCTGAGCTGTCTCTTGCTTGTCCTGCTCAGTTGCTGGCTGCGCGCTTACTTGTTCTTCCTTAGTCGCAACCTCTGCTACTGAGTCGTGGCGCTCTCCCTGCTCCTTGAGAAGCTCTTTCTCTTGGGTAGCTGAAGATGCTTGCTTGCTGGAGGCGCGACGATTATTCTTTTTCGGAGGCATTTTCTGTTCTCTAATCTCAGAGTCCTTGCTACTAAGTGGTGGTTAAGGAGTGCGGGCGCTTAAGCCGTGACGTGCCTACAGCCTAGGCTACCACAGTTTGCTCCAAGCCTTGCGGCCTAACGCATGCGATTGAAGATGGCCCCATGCTGCGTGGCAACGTTGCTCAGGATGTGGTATTGCAGATTGTTCTGCTCTAAGGTGACCACAATACCGTCCTTTTGGCGGCGCAGTTGCTCAAGCATAGGATCGTTGTCGAGGTCTTCGGCGGTGCGGTAATTGCCGGCAATAGCGATGACGCCAGGACTAAAGTCACCGGAGACGTGAATGATGGCCTCCGTAAAGCCTGGGTCATTATTGTCCATCGGGGCACCGGCAAAGAGGTCGGCACCATTGACAGAGCCAAAGATAAAGACGTGTTGGGAGGCAATGATGCGGGCATGAGGGCCGATCGAGCCGTAAATGGCCAGAGAGCAGTTTTGGCCGTTTACAGTCTCACCCGAGCGAATGTTGCGGCGCACGATCTTAAGTGGTACGGGCACCTTAACCTCATAAGGCACTTTGACCTCATAAGGCACAGGGATATGTACGGGCACCTTAAGCTCCAAAAATTGGGTCACAATCTTTGGTTTGCGGTTTTCGTGGCGGATACGCTCGTAGCGTTTGGAGTTGACTACGGGAATATGGCGGCGCAACAAGGCATCAGCGCGATCGTCATTGACGACGCCGGTGACGCCAATTAAAAAGAGCCCGTGTTGACGGCAAACCTCTTGGAGGCGAAGGAAATCAAAAGCATTGAGGTTGCTGACATTTTCGACATTGACGACGACAGGGGAGTTTTTGTAGGCGCCGTGAGCTTGGTCGATTTTCTGCGACAAGATGTGCTCTAACTCTTCGGCCGTACCCTCTTGGATTTGGATAGCGGGTATGGAAAATCCGGTGTAGGAGATATCTCCTACCGGTGAAGTTGCTTTGAGCTCTGGTGGCGCGGAAGTCATAAAAAATCCAAAATGCCTAAGTCAGCGCTGATAGTGGCTCAGATCGCGGCAGCGACTGCTGCAAGGAAAGCACTGTGCTGTAAGCGTAGCTGCAAGGTACTAAGTCTGGACTGGTCAGGCTTTGTCCATAGTGGAAAAGTGTCTCAAGCTGGAGGCAAAAGTCACGACTTGAGGCTAAGGCCGTCAAGAGGACTTAGTTGCAGCGAGGCTAGAAACGATCCTGAAACCTAATTTTATCACAGCTTGAAACTTATCAAGGCGGGGCGGGCATGTACTCGTGGTAGAGAGGAGGTGACGTGAGCTTTGCCCAAAGTATTGCTCCCAGTGGCGCAGGCAGGAGGTAATGTCGCACCCTAAAAGAGGGCGTTTTCCCTTTGTGTGAGCACAGCTACTTGCCATTAACCTACCTCAAGATACGTCGCGGTAGCGACGCTCGATGTTTGCTATCCCTAAGGCTAAGTGGGACTACCCCTCAGGGTAGTTGATAGTAGGGCCAGATTCGCTGTGATGGCAGGTGGGAAGCTTAACAGGAGAGGGGTAATACTTTTGGTGGTAGTGGTGCTTGCTCTGATAGTGCTGAGCACCATTGTTGCGCCTCGTTGCTGGGCTTTACGCGCGCTGTGCTTAGCGCACTGCGCTGAGAGCAATGCTCTGTGCTAAGCTGTGCCCTGTAATTTTCTGCAACCTATCCTCAAGCATTAAGCTTAGCTTAGCTTTTCAAAGGAGCAACGCCATGGAGCGTCTTGTTTACGTTTACAAGAGCCGCCGCAAGATGCGCACATACCTCTATGTGCCAGAAAAGGACGTCTTTAGCCATATCCCATCGGGGCTTATGGATGCTTTTGGTGCTCCAGAATTCATCATGGTCTTTGCCCTACACAAGCACCGCAAGCTGCAAAAGATCACTCCTGAAGAGCTGGAGCGCGCCTTAAGCGAAAAGGGCTACCTCTTACGTATCGACCTCGAGGACGAAGAGGAGAACATGCTCAACCAAGAGCGTGCACGTCACGGCCTGCCACCACTGGAGAAAGACCAAATCCACGACTTCTTTCACTAAGGCCGAGGGCGCCTGTGAGGTGGTAATTGCGCAGGGCTATAGGCCTGCAGTTTAGGGAAGTTCGGGAGTTTGGGGGGCGGATGAGCACCGAGATTAAGGCTGCGCTTAAGCCGCAGCTGTTGATTTTGGCGGGGCCTAATGGCTCGGGTAAAACTACCTTTTATCAGCGCTTAGCTGCGCAGGATAGTTCCTTAGCGTGCCTGCCATTTGTTAATGCCGACATCATTGCCCAGCAACTTGCAGCGGAGCGGGGCTATGCGAACGTTAATGAGCTGCCGCCAACGCTGCAAGCCTTGGTAGATATCCGCGCAGGCAAACAAGCCATTACGCAGCGTCAGGCGCTGCTTGCCGCTGCCAAATCCTTTATTACCGAGACCACAGCCTCCTCACGGCTGCTCCTGAAGCTTATTGCCACAGCACAAGAGCAAGGATATGAGGTGGCGCTGAAATTTGTCTTACTGCGCAGCCCTGAGCATAACATAGCGCGCATCAAACGGCGCGTTGCGCAGGGCGGGCATTATGTACCTGACGCGGTGGTGCGCCGTCGCTACGATAAGGCAGTAGCGCTTTTGCCTGCTTTACTGGCAGCAGCCGATGAAGGTGAGCTCTGGGATAACGAGGCCGAAGAGCAAGAGGCGCGCTTAGTGCTGCGCCATCAAGGGACTGTGGTGGAGACTTTTGCCGAGCGGAGTACGTGGCTAGAGGCGAGCAAGCTGCAGGAGCTGGCGCAAGCTTGTTAGCAGTGAGGCCCTGCCACCATAACCTCTACCAACACTACCAGAGCATTCCCACGAACTTAACACCACCATGGCTTGATGTCGCTCTTGGAGTGCGTTCATGCCCTTTGAGGATTAGTGCTGTGCGTGGCAACTATAGCTTACCTGCTGGTTTGGCGCATCCTAAGCACCCTGAGGGATGAATTGTTGCTGCTTTGAGCTGAGCTGTCAGCTCTTATGTTTGCAGGTATGCTACCAGCGCCATGGCATCTGGCGTCAATAGCGTGGCGGTGGCCACCATGGTGACTTTGCCGCGTGTCTGAGCGTGTTTGCACGCACTCAAGCTCCTTTTCAAAACGCACGCTGCGTAAGGCCGCAGCTTTATTCTGCTTTGCTTGTGCTCGTGCTTGGGCGCGTGTTTGTGCTTGTGGAAGTGATGCCTTCATCTTGCTCTGCAGCCTGCCGGTAAAGAGGCGAGTCTTCCTCGCCAATAGCCTCGTCCTGAGCGCTCAGCTCTCCCTCTAAGTCAGCCGCAGTAGGGTCGCTGTCGGTTTCCAGTTGTGGCTGGCTTTTAGCCTCTTTGGGATCAGCGTAGTACTGGTAGCATGCAATGGTGTAGTCCTTAACAAGCTTGCTGTCCTTGCTATAGCGCTCAATCTTTTGCACCAGATTGTTGATCGTCTCCGTTGCCGAGTTGAATGGCTCATCATGCAGCATGCTCTCAAAGCCATCCTGCCCCAGAGGTTCCTTGCGGCGGCTGGTGCAATCGAGCAAGCCATCGGTGTAGAAGATAAGCGAGTCCTTATCTTGGAGTTGCAAGTTGAGGCTGCTGAAAGTCTGCTCATTGCTTCTGCCGAGGACAGGGCCCGTGCGCACATCAATGTACTCAAAGCCATTGTTCTTGTGGTAGAGCAGTGGCAGGGTGTGACCAGCGTTTAAGTACTCAAACTTGCCTGTGTTCTGGTCAATGATGACCACGCACAATGAGGTCAGCGTGTGCTTTGGGTTGTTCTCGACAATGTTTTGATTGAATTCGTAAATCATGGTCGAGAGCGGTAACTTCAGCGATTGCGTTAAGCGCACCAGCTGCCGCAGGATGCCAATGTTGACGTTGGAGATGTTGACCGCATCCAGACCACGCTCATTAATCGAGCCCACAAAGATCGCAATCTTGTTTTCAGGAAGATCAAGGACATCATAGAAGTCGCCTGTGGTGGTCTCGGCCATGGCCGTGTGTACGCAAAAACGGTTCTTGTAGTACTCCTTAAAGAAGATCTCGCGGGTGCGCGGTGTCTGTTGCAAGTGCTTAATGACGTTGACATATTCAGCAGTAGCAGTAGTGGTACTGATGTTCTGGCGGCGCAGCGCTTCTTGGGTCGAATGATAGACCGTCTTGGCCATGAGGCGGACGTGCGAGGCTAACTGCCCAATTTCATCGGAGCGGCGCGGCAGACCGTCGCAGACACGCTTTAAGAGTACGGGATCCTGCACCAAGGTCGCCATATGCTTGAGCTTATTGGTAATGGTGCGTAGCTCCTTAGCATCACGCTCGGCGACAGCCCCCATGAAGTGGACGCAAATCACCGCCATGATAAAGCCCGAGGTAAAGAGGATCAGCATGTACTGCCACAGGGCGCTATTGGCGCGGACATTGTCCGAGTTGATAAGGATAAACCAGTTGTATGGCTTGAAATAGCCTACAGTGAGGTAGTGGCCCCAGCGCTTGTTATAGCCTTGGAAAATGCCGTTAGCCGCTGTGGTGCGTAACAGGCTTGGGGTAATGAGGCGCGAGACTTCAGCCTCAGAGAGGTCTCCGGCAAGAGGCTTGAGATTCTCATCAATGAGGGTAATGCTCAGAGGTGAGGTGACACCAACCGACAGCACTAAGTCGTTTAACGAGTTGGCAATAAGGGTCTTTAAGATCTGATCTTGGTGGTTGAGCTTGGAGATATCAGTGAGGATCACCACCACTTGCTGTGGCGCAAAGTGCAGCGGTGCCACGATGCCTAAGTAGGAGTGTGGGGCGACCACGTTGTTCTCGCGTAAAGAGCGCAGTTGCTCAGCGCCCGTAGGGCTGCTCTGACGCAGAATTTCGGTGGACATACTCTCATAAGGCGTATGCCATGGCAGTTGTGCGCTCTCATTGCGTCTTAGCTCGTCAGCATAGGCATCAGCTGCTGTCTCTGGCGCAAGGGACAGTGGTGGCTGTGTGGTGTTTAAGCCTGAGTTATGGCGTTTTTCCGCCGCGCGCTCTGAGAGCTGTTGCTCCACTAAAGAGCGCACCGCTCCTTGATTTTGCTCCTGATTATGCGTAGCGGCGTCAGAGCTGTCGTGGCGAGGAGCACTGTCGTTAGCGTTGCGAGCATCAGGAGTAACCGAGGTAATGCCACCGTCCATGAGCGCGAGGTCGTCACCAATAGAGGAGGCGTCAGTAGCGTTGGCCTCTTTGAACAGGGCAATGTGCTGACCTAAAGCCTGCGCAGAGCCTGCGCTCTCGTCGGTAAAGGTGATTTGCACCGCAGGGCGCAGTGACCACATGACGTTATCAGCCTGACTTGTTTGCTCGGAGTCGCTGAGCGTAATTTGGTGACCAGCAAGGCGCAGCGCAACATCAGGCAGCTCTTGTTGGTCAAAGCCAGCGATCTTGAGCTCATCAGGGACAGGTTGCACTACATCAGCGGCACTAACAGGGTAGTGCGCAGAAGATGGCGGCTGGTTGTGCAGTTGCTGTTGTGGGGTAGCACTGGAGATAGATTGCTCGCTCGCCGCGCTGCTGTTGCTGTTGCTGCTAGTGCTACTGCTACTGCTACTGCTACTACTGTTTTCCGCATTGTTAGTAGCGCTGGTGCGCTCTTGCAGAATCACAAAATAGCCATCGACCGGAGTTTTATCGGTAAAAATGACCTCACGCAGCGAGCGTCCCTCGGTTTGGAGCAGGTCTAAGAGGTTACGCTGTTGCTCATCGATAAAGATGTCAAAGTGTGGGCTGCTAGTATTAAGCGAAAAAGCGATAAAGCCCAAGTGCTGGATTTGCAGCAAATGACGCAGCAACTCCTCGCTCTTTCCTGGCGGCAGCTGAGCTTGCAGTGAAGGCAGCAAGAAGTTATCAGAGCTTTGCGGAGTATTGCTGCTTTGGAACCAATGCGATAAAGCCTCGTCGCTTTCACTTTGGCTTAAGGTGTCATGCAGGCGGCCTAAAGGTGTACTGCTATCAAGTGCAGGCAGCCCTTGGTTTTGATGAGGGTAGTAGGTTGGTGGTACCTTGATGGGGTCGCGGTGACCAAGCTGCTCACCTAGGTTGTTGGTGTTTGTATCGCTGCTTACAGAGTTGTCTGTCTCGTGGAGCGACATGTCCACGATGCGATAGACGCGGTAGAGCTCATTGCGGATCACCGAGAGGTTAGAGAGCTCAGAGACCTTGGAGTAGAAGATGTTGTTGGTCAGCACTTGATTGCAGTAGCTTAAGGTGTTTTGCTGCATCAGGTACTGAGTGTTGACGTGCTCACGGTGTAAGTAGAAGTAGGCAAAGACAATCTCGATGAGCAGGGGAATGCAGAAGCAGGCAGTAGAGTAGAAGAGGAACTTACGCTGGATGCTCAAAAAGTTGATACGCATTGCCCACCCCAAAAGAGCGTAGTGTGTAAGGAAGGTCGCTTATGGCAGCATGTGGTTATTGTCGTAGCAGCACGTTGAGGCTGTAAGAGCAGCTTGTGGTGGCGGGGCAAACAGATACATGGCCCAGCGGCTGAACGGATGTAGCGGATGTAGGTACAAGCGCATAACCAAAACACCAGAAGTGAGCTTTGCGCACGGTAAGCGCGGGGAGAGCGATGAAAGATTGCTGGGAGAGCGATGGGAGGAGGTCACAGAATCGTTACCGAGGTGCTACTCATTGTAAGCATTATGGCAGATACTGTCACGGTTTGTCGTAGCTAAAGCTGCAAGATGCTGCGTAGCTCGCTTTTTTCCGGTCTAAGTTTATGGCCGCACGCAGCTGATGCAGCTCTAAAGGCAGGCACGCAGCCGCAGGAAACCACCATAAGAGCGTACAAGATGCAGCATACAGAGAATATTGCTCAATTTTCACCACTACGAGGCAGTGCAGCTCACACTTTAGTGCGTGGTAGCATAAAGAGGAAAAGAGAACAGCAGATAGCGTGGCGTGTTTGTGTCGCAGGCATGAGTGCCGTGTGTCGGGAGTAAGAGCCTTTGCTTGCAAGTAAGCTTTAGATGAGCGCCTGTGGTGGAATAAGAGGAGCGATCTTAAGAGCGATCTTAAGAGCGCTCTCAGTACACTCTGCTCTAGAGTAACATCTGTGGATGTGGCTTGCGGCGCTAAGCGGCGTGCTTCAGAGCGGCGGCGCGGCATCGGTGTAGTGCTCACAGTGAGGCGGAGCTCTGGCGGTAATGCGATATAGTGCGGGTTTTTGCGCTTGCCTTGCAAAGGATTAGGGCATAGCCGCTATAATTTCTTAGAGCTTGACCATGCCCATGCCTGCATGCCCATGCCTGCATGCACATGCCTGCATGCACATGCCTGCATGCACATGTCTGCATGCCTATTCATGCATGTATGCCCATGCCTGCAAGCACCTTGCTTGTTTTGTGCAAACGTAGTGTTAGCACGCCTGCTCTGCTGGTGAGGTCACGGGTAAGCTTTTGTACCTCGGCGGTGGTAAAGCTGTGAGGTGTGGTGATAGCTGTTTCTGTAGCAGTAGCAGCGACTGTTACCCACAGCAATCGCCTGTTAAGGCGTAACACTGCTGCGCAGTAGATGCGCGTAGCACCGCAACATAGCCTTGCCTCTGGCATGTATAACAATCGCGTCCCAAAGACTCTGTGTGGTTCAAAAGAGCCCTGTGTGGTACAAAGTAGCAGTGTATTAAGACAAAGAGAGTGGTTTTATGGCGAAGCATATCAGCACCAAACCAAGCCGTAAACGCACCCTTGCTCAGAGCGGGAGGGGCCACTCTGCGCGCGTTTTATGGGACTATACCCTGCCGCTACTTTTGGTACTGTTCTGGGGACTGTGCTTACAACCGACCATAGTCGGGGCACAAGAGCAAGCTCACGAGCAGGAGCTCTTTGCCACACCGCTGATGGCAGCCGCCAACACCGCCCACCAAGAGACCCACTACGATCCTTTTGTGGAGCAGGTGCGGTTAGCAGATGACGTTATCACCACCCAAGATGCGCTCAAAAAGCGCCTCTCCCAAACCCAAGCGAGCTTACATAACCATCCTCTCGCCCGTCAGGAGCTCTCCGATGAGCGCCCGCTGCCTATTCTCTCGTGGATGAAAGGCGATAGCCCTGAGAGGGCGATCCAGCCTGATGACGCCTCTTTATACACCCGCCCTGTGGTGCAGGGTGGAGCTGAGGCTTTAGATGAAGTCACTGAGCAAGTGCAGCCTGAGAACGTAGTGCGTGACCGCTCGCAGAATGCGCTCTTTGCTGAATATCTGCGCAGTAACTTAAGTGTGGTTACCGCCCAGCAAACGCCTGTGGCTAGCGATGAAGACATCGAGCCTTATGCTCACACCGCGCATAATCCTGCTGTGAAACAGCTATGGCGTAGTAAGGGCTCACTGCATGCCAGCGCCTGCGGCTCTGATCGCTCCTATGCCTATCTTGCTAACGACATGCGCTTAGTACGGGGCTTTATTCCCTACATTAGTGACAGCTCTACGACCAGTGTGGTGACCTTAAACTATTCCTTTGATGACCAGAGTTTAGGTTTTGAGCTGGTCGATGGCGCGACCTTAGCGTCCGTGGTGGAATCACGTGAGCAGCAGGATTTCTTTGCGCAGCAAAAGCAGTGGCAAGAGCAAGTGCAAGAGTTTCAGAGCCATGATGTGGACATGATTGCCACTTCTAATCATCCTGTGGCTTTAGCGCAGTTGCAATCTACCCAGACAGTAAGTGCGGACACGGCTACCACTACAGATAATGCAAGTGAGGTGGCGAATAGTAGTGCTAAGGATATGGGGGCGGGCGCTGCTCAGAGCGCTGCTCAGGGAGCTGGTGCTGACGCTGATGCCGGAGCAAAGGTTGAGGCAGGTGAGAGCCTTGAGGTGTCGGCTTTAGCTACTAAAGAGCCTGATGTGCAGGCGCTGCGTAGGCTTTTCCGCCCTAATACCACTGCCCCTGCCACAGCCTCAGACTCGTCCACGACCACTACCATTGCCTCTGACAGTGACAAAGATAGTACGCAGGCGGCAGAACAAGCTGAAGAGGTCACCGCTGATTTATTGGCAGCGGCTAATGCCGAGCGCGCTGATGAAAATTGGGGACAATATCGCTCACTGCAAGAGTTGCTGGCGCAGCAAGAGCAGCAAGTGCAGCTGCAAGAGCAGGATCTCAGGTATCGGCGCTCAGCACGTTTTGCTCACTGCCCACTGCAAAAGCAGTGGAAGGTTGCCATCTTACAGTTTGGTGCTGACCTCTCTTTTGATGACATGTTTTACCAGACCATTGTGGGACTGATTCACAAGGGGCTGATTGACACCTCGCGTCTTACGGCGGCGGGCGTGCAATTGCAGCAGGCTTATGCTGCTGCGCAAAACAGCGCTTTGGCGATGATTGTCAAAGAGCGTATGAGCAATAAGTTTAAGTCCTTGTCTAGCTTGCATGGCATCTTACCGCACGAGATTGATGAGCAAATGCAGGCGGAGAACTTCTTTGCCAACCAAAACGTCGCCTTTGGGGCTGTAGTGCATGAGCAGCAAGTCACTAGCAATGGGCAGCAACAACAGCAGCACAGTGGGGTACCACTGACGCGGGAACAGGTGTTAGCGGAGGTTGCCAGAGAAAAGCGAAGCTCGCTCTGGCAAGCGGCGCTGTCTGACTTTTTGCGTAGTAAGTATTTGCGCTATGGGGCAGGCGAGAGCTACTTTGTGCCGCCTAAGCTTAATTTTGCGTTCCCTAACAACTTTGCTTACTACGTGGAGCTGACTAAGAACAGCTGCTTTAGCATTCTGGCTGACGGCTACTACTTTAGTCCGTGGGATGCAGGCTTACATGAGGAGCAGATTGCCGCTTTAGCCCAGCGTGCTCGTGACGGTGAGCTGGATATGCTCCTCGTTTTTGGCCTCTACGATATTGAGATGTTGCATAAGCAGCGTTTTCCTATTCCGGTAGCGGTAGTAGGTCATGATCAGGACATCCTCTTTAATCGCTTAGTACCGTCGTGTGATGCGTTTAATGAGCCCAAGCCACGTACCTTATTAAGTTCGATTGTGGTCAGTAACCTTGAGAACAATCTGCCAGAGGTGGGACAGAGTCAGCATGCGCAAAGCATAAGTGCAGCGGATGCTCAGGACACGACTGCATCTACCGCAGGTCATGATAAGGCAGCGGAGAATGTAGACTTTTTCCGTGAGCTGGATAGGTCGCTCAATGCCCCTACAGCTGAGGAGGCTAACAGTAAGAGCGTGGCGGCCGCTGATGCAGCTGCAGGTGGTAATAGCACTACCACCACCGCTGGCAATGACGCGGCCTCGGGTAGAGTGCCGTCTTTAAAGCAGCTGGTGGCGTCGCAATTGGCGCAGCGCAGCTACTTTGCCAGCAAGTGCGTCATGAATCCCATGGCGCAGAATCCTCCTTTTACGCTCTATCAGTACTCGCCTTACACCAATATTCACGTGCACCTCAATCCCGTGCATCACTTTGAGGATTTGGCCTTTTACCACAGCATTTTTAAGTTTAGACGCTTAGGCGTAGTCAATGATAAGGATCCCGTGCTGCTCTCGCTGCACAGCAAGGAGGAGCTACGTAAGCAGGTAGAGGCTCTGGGGGCTGATGTGGTGTTCTGTGATGAGCAGACCACAGGTAGCAGCAAGGCAGAGTCGTATGCGGGCTTTGCGCGTTGTTTGACGAAGCTTAGTGAGCAGCAAGTCGATGCCTTGTATTTGCTACGGCATGATGGCGCGCCGTTACATCAGCTCTATTCTCTGTTAAAGCCATTTATAGCGCAGGACATCCCTGTCTTTAGTCGCAATGGCGCCTCAGAGGTAAAGGCAGGTGCGCTCATGAGCAAGTGGTACCAGTATGATTACAACTTTGGGCTGTATGAGTCGAATGTGATCTCGCAGCTGATGCATGGGGTACCGGCGACGTCTATTTCGCAGTACTACTATCCACGCTGGACGCTGACGGTGAATGCGGCGATTGCACGGGAGATAGACTGGGTGCCGAGCTACGAGGACATGCTGCACTTTGACATTACGTACTTAGGTGTGGCCTCGCGCTAAAGCGCCGTTATCCCCAGTACCTTGAGAGCAAGCGGCAGCAAGCTGGCAGCAAGTAAGATGGCTGTAAGTAAGCTGTCTTGACGGCTTGCCTCTGAACTGCGGTTAGCCTCTGAGGTAGCCACTGCTCCTGCGAGTGCGTTCTACCTTCTATGATTTTGAGTCTCGGCACAGAGTAGGTGCTAATGTGCCGCCCATCATCCAAGCAAAAACCTGATGTTTAGGCGCTGTGGCATTAGTGATTAGCGGTGATCAGCGGTGGCTGTTGTTGCTCCGCGCTGCATTGCGATTATCCCAAAAAGCAAATTCCAAAGGAGAGCCCAAAGGAGGTAACTGCCTACAATTAGGTGTTTTACCCTGAGAGTGGGTGTTTGTTACGGTGATACTCTTATCTTGAATCCCAGCACCGATCATGCGCTCAGTGCTGCTCAGTGCAGCCGCAAAAACCTGATGTTTATCGGCGTTATCAATAAGATGAGGCTGTTGCTGCCCAGCGATTCATTACTGATGCGGTGTGCTTGCGT
>JAHLFE010000161.1 GCA_018884035.1 Candidatus Anaerobiospirillum pullicola | reverse complement strand
TCCACAAAGCCCCCATCAAGTAGGGACGAAATATCCTTTCTTGAGTTCTTGGGAACATTATAACAGATGCTGATATTGGCCGCTTACATCCCTACGCTTACGCATAGGGAATTACGCGGCTTCGTTAAAGCGCTCTTGCCAGCGCTCACGCACCTCAGGGAAGCTCTTTAAGATGTGCAGCGTGAGGATAATGAGGTCGTCAAAATCCAAGGTGTAAGTGGTGCGCTGAGCAAAGAGATAGCGCCAAAAGATCTTATTGAGGGGATCAGGGGCTTGCTCGCTGCGGCGTAAGAGCTCAGTGCTGTCGGCACCGACAAAGGCAGGGACGTAGTCCTTTTGGTCTTCTTTGGTGGCATCGATAAAAGCCCAGACCTTACGCAGCGGGTAGCGCTTACCGTCGATCTTGAGCTCCTCTAAGATTGGCTTTAGGATTTCGTTAACGTCGCGCACATCGGCAATAGTAAAGGTCTTTGGCCAGCCGATGGCGGTAATTTCATCACGTAAGAAGAGCGCACAAAAGCCGTGGAAGGTGGTGATAAAGGGGTTACCGACGAGGGAGCCGCATAAACTGCGCACGCGAGAGCGCATTTCTTCGGCGGCGCGGTTCGTGAAGGTCACGGCCCACAGGGCTTGAGGGGCAATACCATAGGCTGAGAGCAAATAGGCGTAGCGGTAGGTAAGGGTACGGGTCTTACCTGTACCGGCACCGGCATGCAGACAGATATAGCCCTCCGTTTCCTGCACGGCATTTTGCTGCTGGGTGTTGAGCTCGGCTAAGAGCTGAGCGGAGATATCTTCCATGCCCTGTTCCCCAAGTATTGGCACTGACGCTAAAGAGCGAGAGGAGAAAGTTCAGCTCTTATTATAAGGCCAGCGGTAAGAGCGCCAAGGTGGCTGGCGTTGCCTGTTATATCGGACTTGAAAGACACCTCATGGCTAAATCCCCTTGGAGCAAGAGCTGCAAGAGGGATTAAGCGGCGCCTGCGGTGCCTGCGGTGCCTCTATCTCGAGGTAAAGCGCTAACAAATGCCACTTCGAGTAAACGCACGAAGCACAGATCTACACACTCTATGTGCGCACAGCGGAGCCTGCGGTGTCTTTATCTCGAGGTTAGATCACTAACCAGCACTAATTGGCGTAAACGCACGAGGCGCATAACGACACGCTCTATGTGATTACGTCGCCACTTGCTCCCAGAGAAAACAAAGAGGAGTTAACCTCAGGCCAACTCCTCTGTGCTTTCTCATATAGTGTCGTGCGCTTAGGAACTACCGCACACCGCCATAGCCCCGCAATTGGTACTAAACCTTGAAGAAGGCCAGCGCTTCACGCAGCTTCTGCAGATCCTGATACGCCTCATCCATCGAGTCGTTCTGATTCTGCGCATCGTTGGACATGTCAGTCGTAGCGGAGCTGACGCGCTGCATGTTGCTGGAAATCTCCGCTGTGGCCGTGGTCTGCTCTTCAGCCGCAGTCGCGATGTGCGTGATCTGTCCTGTGACATCGGTGACACGATCATTGATGTTGGAGAGGGTAGTTATAATGTCCTGCGCATCCCCAGCAATGGTGTCCATATTCTCCACCGAGGCCTTAATCGACGTGGTCGCCGCCCCCGCATCATTTTGGATGGATTGGATCATGTCCGAGATCTCTTTGGTCGAAGCCGTAGTACGGCTGGCAAGCGCTCTCACCTCATCTGCCACCACCGCAAAACCACGTCCGGCTTCACCGGCACGCGCCGCCTCAATCGCCGCATTTAAGGCCAGCAGATTGGTCTGCGCCGCAATCTCATCAATGGTGCTGACAATCGAGCCAATCTTATTGGTTTGCTGCGCTAAGCTCTCGACCTTATTGGCGTTGTCCTTGGTCAGGTCAGACTGCTCACGAATTCTGTCTACCGCCGTTTGCACCTTGGACAGGCTATCAGAGGTCAGAGATTGGCACTCATTGGAGCCCGTCACCGCACTCTCACAGTTGTGAGCAATATCCGAGGTCGTCGACACCATCTCATCAGCAGCAGCTGCCACCGTCACCGACTGGTTCTGCACATTGGCCGAAGAATTGGCAATTTGGTTCGAGAGGTCGTGCAGCTGGCCCATGCGGCTTTGCAGCTGATCACAGGAGTTCTTAGTGAGCGTCACAATATCCTTGATCTTATTGCGCATCTGATCAAGCACGTTGAGGCTCTTACCGAACTCGTCTTGATACCCCTGACGTAAGGTGTAACTGAAATCACCATCTGCTAAGGCCTGCAGACAGGACATCTGCGCCTTGAGAGTCTTGTTCATGTAGCCCGAGATGAAGAAGGCTAAGCCTAAACCAATGACCGACGAGCCAATGGTCAAGATGCCGGAAAAGTAGATACTGGCCGGATTGGCACTGCGCTGAGCCACCATCGCACTGTAGTGCGCTTGTAAGCTAAAGATATCGTTGCAATCACCGGCAGCCTCGATCGCAGAAATATGGGCTTCAGAGATGTAACGGCCTAAGGTAATGTACGCATTAGCGTCAGTGGCATATTGCAACTCGTCTAACAAGCCCTCCATGCTATCAGCAGCATGATTGGCCTTATCTCTGATAAGGGCCATGATTTTGGCGTAATTTGGATCAAACTGCACCATATCCTGATTGATAGATTCCACCGTCAGGCTCGCAGCGGCATTACGAAAATCCGCAATAATGGTGCGTGCATCCTGCTTGAGCTTAGAGAGGTTATTGGAGCTGTCTTTGGTGTTAAGCCCCGCAATCCACTTGGTATCGCCGTCGATCAGTGTGTTCTGAATGGAGATCGCGCGCGCCATGGTCTTGCTGGCGATCGTATCGATATTGTTAGCCGCTTGCTGCACCTGCATCATGCTGGAGATGGCGACCAAAGCCACAATGATATTGAGCGCGATCACCACAATGAAGCCCAGAAGCAGCTTGGCTTTGGTGCTGAGGTTATAGAACGCAGTCATACTTAAAAAGTCCTTATGCAGGCTTCGCTTTCACGGGGCCAGTTATAAGCAACAAAACCAAACAACAAAAGGCAACAGTTTATACCCTGAGCAGCGTGCCCCTAAAGCGGCGCACAGCTCTATGGCTAACCATATGAACAGCTAATGCCCTTATGTGTCTGCCTTAGACCACAGTAATCCTGAGCAAGAACTCCGCCTAAAGACAACGCTTAGAATTGGCACATATGGTTTAGGAACCATCAGACCGATACATAAGCCAAAGTGCTGCATTTATCACTATGTGGCATTTGCTCCCCAAAAAAAAAGCAATAGACGTAACACATGGGGTAAATGCGCTCTTAAGCGTACTGTCTTATTATTGGCGGGTATTACTTAAAAGGCTCCCCCAACCAAAGCGCCCCCACGCAAGGTGTCCCCATGCCTCCTGAAAGTAAATGGTAAGGTGATAAGTTTTGCCCAGCCATAAACCAAAACCCGATAAAGATGCGGAGTTTGTGCTGATTGGAACATATCACCACCTACTCCAAGGTGCTTAGTTGGTGATATGCAGGCACTGCATGTTTTTGGCTTATATAAGCCAAAGATCTCAAATAGACTCGATTACATATCACCTTGTGATTTACTTTCAGGATGCCTTACTCCACTTGGAGTACGGGGTGAGATTTACACCCAGTGCCCACAGCGCCAAAAAGCCAAAAAAAGAGGAGTCAACCCGCAGGCTGACTCCTCTGCACTTTCTCATATAGGATCGTTCAGGGGCTACTGCACTACGCCAGCGCCTTAGCCCCACTCTTGATGCTAAACCTTGAAGAAGGCCAGCGCCTCACGCAGCTTTTGCAGATCCTGATACGCCTCATCCATCGATTCGTTCTGGTTCTGCGCATCATTGGACATGTCAGTCGTAGCCGAACTGACTTGCTGCATATTGCTGGAAATCTCCGCTGTAGCCGTAGTCTGCTCTTCAGCAGCAGTAGCGATGTGTGTGATCTGCCCCGTAACATCAGTGACACGTTCATTGATGTTGGAGAGGGTAGTGATAATGTCCTGCGCATCCCCAGCAATGGTGTCCATATTCTCCACCGAGGCCTTAATCGACGTGGTCGCCGCATTGGCCTCGCTTTGGATGGACTGGATCATGTCCGAGATCTCTTTGGTCGAAGCCGTAGTGCGGCTAGCCAAAGCTCTCACCTCATCTGCCACCACCGCAAAGCCACGACCGGCTTCACCGGCACGCGCGGCCTCAATCGCCGCATTTAAAGCCAGCAGATTGGTCTGTGCGGCAATCTCATCAATGGTGCTGACAATCGAGCCAATCTTATTGGATTGCTGCGCTAAGCTCTCGACCTTGCTGGCGTTGTCCTTGGTCAGGTCAGACTGCTCACGGATTCTGTCTACCGCCGTTTGCACCTTGGACAGGCTGTCAGAGGTCAGAGCTTGACACTCATTGGAGCCCGTCACCGCGCTCTCACAGTTGTGAGCGATATCCGAGGTCGTCGACACCATCTCATCAGCAGCTGCTGCAACCGTCACCGACTGGTTCTGCACATTGGCCGAAGAGTTGGCAATTTGGTTCGAGAGGTCGTGCAGCTGGCCCATGCGGCTTTGCAGCTGATCACAGGAGTTCTTGGTGAGCGTCACGATGTCCTTGATCTTATTGCGCATCTGATCAAGCACATTAAGGCTCTTACCGAACTCGTCTTGGTAACCCTGATGCAGAGCGTAGCTAAAATCACCACTGGCTAAAGCTTGCAGACAGGACATCTGTGCCTGCAGGGTTTTATTAATGTAGCCAGAGATAAAGAAAGCCAAGCCTAAGCCAATGATAGCCGAACCCACGGTCAGAATAATCGAAAAGTAGATACTAGCAGGATTGGCACTACGATTAGCAACAAAAGCACTGTAATGGGCTTGCGATTGGAAAACGTCATTGCAAGCAGCTGCAGCCTCGATCGCAGAAATATGGGCCTCGGAAATATAACGGCCTAAGAGAATGTAGGCATTATCATCAGTGGCCGTTTGCAGATCACCTAACAAAGCCTCCATCTGATCGGCAGCCATACTGGTGTTAGATTTGATGACGTCAATAATATTGACGTAATTTGGGTCGGCGTGCACCATATCCTGATTGAGGGAAGAGGCCGTCATACCATTGGCGATGCTACGAAAATCCGCAATAATGGTGCGTGCATCCTGCTTGAGCTTAGAGAGGTTATTGGAGCTGTCGCTGGTGTTGAGACCGGCAATCCACTTGGTGTCACCATCGATCAGGGTGTTCTGAATGCTGATCGCACGAGCCATGGTATGACTGGCGAGGTTATCAATGGTGCCAGCTGCTTGTTGCACTTTCGCCATGCCGTAGATGGCGACCAAAGCCACAATGATATTAAGCGCAATCACCACGATAAAGCCAAGGAGCAGCTTGGCTTTGGTGCTCAAGTTATAGAACGCAGTCATGCTCAAAAAAAGTCCTTATGCAGGGGTCGCTCTCACGAGGCCATTTGGTAGCAACGAAACAACAAAAGGCAGCAGGTTATCCCCTTAGCAACGTGCCCCCAACTGAGGCATACATAAGCTGCGGCGAACAAAATGGAATAAACCCTAAGTACAAAGCACTAAGCTCTCCGTCCGGATGTGACCGCAGATAACGATGTCTTTACGGAGCAAGAGCCAAAGCTATGGGCACAGAGCTCAAGGTCGACCCGAGAAAAAGTATAGATTCCCACCAATAACAGCACAGAACCATAGTTTGGCAACAAACAAGTGCTGATTGGAGGCATAGTGCTCTAAAGAGGGGGTGCAGCTCCTTAGTCACACCAAAAAAACTAGGTACAGTTACAGCCACTTGGCCGTATTTATCTGCCAGAAAGCACTGCATCCTAGAGCAAGAACTCAGCCCAAAGATACAGCTCAGACGCGTACATGATGGTTTATGCGCCATCATGCTGATACATAAGCCAAAGAATGGGAGTCAGTACTATGGAGAAAATCTCCAAAAAATTAACAAATGACATTAGCTACGAGCCATTATGGGGCAGAAGCGGTCTTAAAAAGCGACCATATACCGCATAAGTGTCAAGTTTTCAGCACATATAACAAGATACAATCGGGCTGGGCACTTAAAGTGCATACGCGCGTGAGCAAAAACGTAACATAGAATAGACAGCCACACATAGTAGACGCTAGACTGACTGTTGGTGGTGGCTAATGGAGTGGAGCTGTGGCCACGCTACGCAGCACTTACAGGGGCTTTTATCTCGAGAGTGAGTCAGCGTTGCTGGGCTTATCTGAGGAGAGCGTTTTCCCCCTTGCTCCTGCAGAGTATTTTCCCCCTATGTATTGGCTTAGAATCGGCCTTTGAGGTGGGTTTAAGTACCCTTGATGCAGAAACCTAATAGAGATCATCAAGCGTCGCTACCGCGACTTATCTCTAAGGTAGATTAATGGCAAGTAGCTTTGCACACACATGGGGGAAAACGTCCTCTATCTGAGAGCAGATGCTGGCCTGCCTTGTAGTAGCTGGCCCACAGCTAAAAGCAAAAAAGGAATCAGCCCCTGTGCGGAACTGACTCCTTTTTCTGTACCGGCAGCAGCGCCACCGTCCTCAGCGGCTCGCCTTACTTAAAGAAGGCTAAGGCCTCACGTAAGGTTTGCAGATCGCTATGGGCAGCTTCCATAGCGTCATTTTGGTTCTGCGCATCATTGGACATCTCCGTGGTCGCCGTGCTGACGCGCTGCATGTTTGAGGAGATCTCGGAGGTAGCCGTGGTCTGCTCTTCAGCGGCAGTAGCAATGTGGGTGATCTGCCCCGTCACGTCGCTCACACGACCATTGATATTGTTCAGCGTGTTGATGATCTCTTGGGCATCAGCCGCAATGGTGTCCATATTCTCCACTGAGGTGTTAATCGAGGATGTAGCCTCCCCTGCCTCATTCTGAATGGACTTAATCATGTCAGAGATCTCTTTGGTCGAAGCCGTAGTACGGCTGGCCAGAGCTCTCACCTCATCAGCCACCACCGCAAAGCCACGACCAGCTTCACCAGCACGCGCAGCCTCAATCGCCGCATTTAACGCCAGCAGGTTAGTCTGCGCCGCAATCTCATCAATGGTGCTGACAATCGAACCAATCTGCTGCGACTGCTGCGCTAAGCTCTCCACCTTGGCCGCATTGTCCTTGGTTTGCTCCGACTGGCCACGGATGTTGTCCACTGCTTCTTGCACCTTGGAGAAAATATCTGAGGTCATACTCTGGCACTCATTAGCGCCGTTGGCCGCACTCTCACAATTACGAGCAATATCAGAGGTCGTCGACACCATTTCATCAGCGGCAGCCGCAATCGTGACTGACTGGTTTTGCACACTAGCAGACGAATTAGCGATCAGCTCCGAGAGCTCATGCAGCTTATCCATGCGGTTTTGCAGCTGCGAGCAAGAGCTCTTTGTAAGGTCAATGATGTCCTTAATCTTGGCGCGCATCTGATCGAGCATCTTCAGGCTTGTACCAAACTCATCATGATAAGTCGCCTGCACTGCGTAGCCAAAGTCACCATTGGCTAAAGCAGTGATACAAGCCATCTGCTCATGCAGAGTGCGATTGATGTAGCCAGAGATAAAGAAAGCCAAGCATAAACCTATCACCGCCGAGCCCGCAGTTAAAGCGACGGAAACGTAGATGCTGGCAGGATTAGCACTTTGCTGTGCCACATACGAGCCGTAATCAGCTTGGGAACTTAAGACATCAGTGCAAGCACCCACAGCCTTAATGGTAAGCGGGTGAATCTCCTCAAGGTAGCGGCCTAAAAGCATATAAGCCTGCTCATCATTAGCCGCTCTGAGCTCACCTAACATCGCCTCCATATGCGCGGCTACCTGCTGAGCACTGTCGCTAATGATCTGAACCTGATTGGCGTACTGTGGCGCCGCCCGCATCATGTCCTGATTGAGCGTCTCGGCACCTAAGCTCTGCGCAATCTCACGGTAATTAGCGATGATATGCGCAGCTTCACCCTTCAGCGTGTTCAGATCGTTAGTGTGGTCGTTGGTGTTAAGGCCAGCCATCCACTTCTCATCACCGTCGATCAGGGCATTTTGCATGTTGATAGCGCGTCGCATGGAGATGTTCACCACGCCATCAATGGTAGAGGCGGCCTGTTGCACCTGAGCCATGCTCGTGATAGCAACTAACGCCACAATGATGTTAAGCGCAATCACCACAATGAAGCTCAAGAGCAGTTTGGCTTTCGTGCTTAGGTTATAGAAAGCTTGCAATTTCAGGAAACTCCTTACGCATGGTAAGACCTAGCGGCACGGCACGCAACGCTGAGGTCGTTGCGGTCTGTAAAACACGGCAACGGCAGAGAGCTCTGTGGAGCGCTGCAAGATTTTCCCAGCAAAAAGTCATGGCGTCGGCACCCCCAAACTCATGATCACCACTAGCAAGCGGGAGCTGCGGGCTGTCACCACACGCCAACACACAACGAAAGTAACGACAGTTGGCTACAAAAGCGTCTTGTATCCCATGGAGTACTGGCAAGAGCAGGCCGGAGCTTACCATGAGCGCACGGACTAAAGCCCAGCCCTGAGCACTGCTTGGCCTTTAGTGCCTTTAGTGTTGCTCCTGCCTCTTCCACCTGTAATAGTGGCTACTTGACGCGTGGCCCCTGAGAAATGGCGCTGAAGTCAAAGAGGTTCCGATCAAGCAAGTGCGATGGCACCACATTCTTCAGGGCCTTGAAAATGATGTCAGGGCGCTTTGGCTGCTCCTTTTCCCACTGGCGAATCATGCGCAGCATCGCCGCCCGCTCCTCATTCTCACCAAAGCCGCATAAGCCCTTTGGCAGAAGCTCATAGCCCTTGAGCTTGGCTAAGGTGGTGAGGTCACTCTCACGGCAGTAGGCCAGCGGCCGAATCACGGTTAAATCGTCCGTGTCGGTACGCAAAATCGGCGGCATGGTCTTCATGATGCCGGAGTAGAAGAGGTTTAAGAAGAAGGTAGCGAGGATATCGTCACGATGGTGGCCTAAGGCCAACTTGTTGGCGCCAATCTCGCGAGCAGTGGAATAAAGAAAGCCACGGCGCATGCGCGAGCAAATAGAGCACAGGCGCTGGCCCTCTGGCACCTTAGAGGTAGCAATCTCGTAGACTGGGCGCTTTAAGATAAAGTAATCAAGGCCCACGCGATCTAAGTGACGCTTGACCACACCCTCAGGGGTGTTAGGGAAGCCTGGGTCGATGTGCACTGGCACTAAGGTAAAGGGGATGGGGGCGGAGCGTTTAATGGAGAGGAGCAAGTCCAGCATGGCGTAGGAGTCTTTACCACCGCTAATGCAGACCATAATCTTATCGTTAGGCTCGATCATGCCATAATCGCCGATGGCATGGCCTACTTTACGACGCAAGCGCTTAAAGAGCTTGTCAGCCTTGTACTTGGCTTCTTTGTCTGCGATATCAAAGTAAGGGCTTACTTTACGGCCGTACTCGTCAGCCTTGGCAGGCAAAGCGTCATCATCACGCACTTTAATTTCCTCACGACATGGGCGGGCCTGCTACGCGGTGAGCGTGAGCACCTATGAGGTGCTACAAAGTAGCAAGGGCATGCGCTTGGCTTTGGTGCACTTACGATAGCAAGTGCTCGGCAAGAACACACTGAAGCGCACTCTGCTGCGGGGGCTGCCGCGCAAGGCACAACCACGAGAGAACCAGCCTACTAAGGCCTCCTTACCGAACGCTGTGGCTTTGCTTGGGCAGCAAGTGCAGTAGTTGCTACTAAGGCTAGCCGCCGCACCCGACAAAAATGAGAAATTCTAACACAGTGCAAGAGCTTCACTAACTGTTGCCAGTGCGCAGTATAGCCCTTTGCCCGCATGTAGAAGCGCTTTTGCAAAAGTTTGTTATAACTATATGCACTGTTATGGCTCATGCCCGTTATAGCGCAGAGTCTGTGCCTTTGAGCAGGGAACTGGATCTTAAAAGACGCGTCACGACCTACCCTACTCTCTATCCCTACCTACTACTTACCCACCTGCTGCTGCTCACAACCTCAGCTGCACTACCCCCTAAGTTTACAAGGACTACCTCCCGCTACGCTGCTCCGCAGTCTTATCTTTATGGTAGGACTATAGCAAGACCTACCTCAGAGGTGGTAAAACTTTTGGTGAAAATTCCCCCTAAATTATCAGCAAACCCTGTGGTACACTTGGTTCCTCTGTGTATAGTCTCACTCTCAAATGGAGTTTCTGATGCTTAAGTTTTTCAAGTATCTGGGTGCCTGTCTGGTGCTCTTCGCTGCTGCCATGGTGGCTCATGCAGAGGAGGTGGATACTGATACCTTTACCGCCAAGTACAACGTGGATGGCTTTAAGCTGCTGGACGTCTCGATGTATCCTAGCAGTATGGCAATAAAGGTAGGACACGATGAAATGGGCGAATTTGAGCTGCGTGTGATTGACAGGAGTGGCAGCTTAAGTAAGTTCACACCAGAACAATGGTTGCAAACCATACGACAGAACTCCAGCAAAAACTTAGGTGCAAAGCTCAGTGAGCCAGAGTGGGGTAGCGACTGCTACATTCTTAGAGGTAATGATGCTAAAGGCAATTATGTTTTAGTGTTTGTTACTTTTAACAAGGCAGGCGATAAGCTTAGCATTCTCACTGAGCTTTGCAACGATGAGATGTCAGACCTTCTCCCAGTGTATTTCAACTACCACTTCACCGCCAAAGACCCTACGCTGTTTACCACTTTCATGTAAGCAAGCCAACACTTCGTATAAGCTCGCTCCGTGATGCGGTGCGAGACCACTCCTTAACTCAGTGGAGAGTCTTGTAAGGAACACACACCCTCTCAGGCCGATGCTCCTTAACAGCAAAGACGGCCCCTTTCCCCTACTGAGCTCTACTCTATCGTGGTAGTAGCCTCTCTCTTCCTACCCCCCCATCCAAAGGCGCGGTCTCCTCTCCCTACTCTTACACCGCTTGGCTCTTGTGCTTAAACAACGGCCGCTTGAGGGGATGGCTGCGCCCGTGCACAAGGTAGTACACCCCCAAGCCTAAAGCCGTGCACACACTGAGCGACAGCAACATCACCGTGAAGCCAAAAGCAATGCCGATAAAGCCAAAGATGTATGGGTTCAACCCCATTCCCAGATCAAAGGCGTTGACATCCTCCCCTCTCTTACGAGAGGGGATTCCTACGGCTTAGCAGAGTCCTTAACCAAAAAAGCTTATTAGGCTAAGTCAGTTTCGGTGAGATCATTACAAACAATCTCCTCTGTAGCTTCGGCGGG
>JAHLFE010000002.1 GCA_018884035.1 Candidatus Anaerobiospirillum pullicola | reverse complement strand
ATCCATTAAAAGCCGATAAATCAGGGATTTATCAGTGGAGGCTGTGCGTTAGTGACCGCTTGGTGTCCTTTTACAAACAAGGGATCTCAGGGTATGGATTAATACACGGACTTAGCAAACGCTGTACTAGTGCCTCTTACCGTCAACAGCCTCTGCACCACCCCATAACAAAGCGTGACTCACAATGCCTTACTTTTGTGCAGAAATGCAAACTAAGACTGCTATAATTACGTGATTTTGCGTGCTTGCCGAGGCTATACACTCTGCCCTCTTTTAGGTCAACAGCGTGCAAAGCCCTGAGCAAGTTGTTTTTCACCATTACAGCCACCACATGTCGCCCCAGAGGAGCATCTCCTCACCGCACGGCATCCTGATGCGAATCAACATGCCGCGCTTTTGGGTGGAGTCAAGCTTAGGTGATAGCCCGCCTTCCCTAACCTTAAGGCACTTTTCAGAAGAACACAGTACGAGAACACACAGCAGCTTGCGGCTCAATATTCAGGATGGTGGCACCTGCAACTCTTCTCTTTTGCTTGCGCACTTGCCCACTATCATTGTGCCATGCTTATCCTTGCTTTACCTCCTACCTGTAAACCTACCTGTAAGCGCCCAGCTACCCCCAAGCACTCTTCCTCTCCTCCTGCGTTTTAGCGCAGCACGACATGGCAATAGAGGACAAGCCTGTGCTGTTATACCTACTAAAACGCGTGCTAATGCTGCTACCAGTATTGCTCTGCGTTTCCATCCTCGTCTTTTTGATCATGAGAGTCTTCTCTCCTGATCCGGCCCTCATCGTCTTAGGCCAACACGCCACCAGCGAAGCCATAGCCGCATGGCGCGAGAGCATGGGCTTTAACGACCCTATCATCACCCAGTACATCAACTACATGGTCGCCATGTTCCACGGTGATTTTGGTATGTCCTTCTTTACCAACACACCAGTCACCACCGAGCTGTTAGCGCGTTTACCAGCCACCATTGAGCTTGCAGTATTGGCCATTATCATCGCTTCAATCGTCGGTGTGATCTTTGGCGTGATCTCCGCCGTAAAGAAGAACTCCATCATCGACAACCTCACCATGACCACGGCCTTAGTCGGTGTGTCGATGCCGGTGTTCTGGTTAGGTATGCTGCTTATCATTCTTTTCTCGGGCATCCTCCACTGGGTACCATCAGGTGGCCGTATTGACACCTTAATGCGTCCTTATGATGGTACTGGTTTCTACCTCTACGACACCCTCATCATTGGTGACTGGGAGGCTTTCTTTAACGCCTTACAGCACGCCATCCTGCCTGCCATGACTCTCGCCTGCTATTCCATGGCAATCATCACCCGTATGACGCGCTCGTCAATGTTGGATGTGTTACATCAGGACTACATCCGCACGGCTAAGGCTAAGGGCTTAAGCTCCTTTACGGTCATTGGCAAGCACGCCTTCCGCAACGCCCTCTTACCAATCATTACGGTGATCGGTCTGCAATTTGGCAGCTTACTCTCCGGAGCAGTGCTCACCGAGACTGTGTTCTCATGGCCAGGTATTGGTGCTTACTCGGTTGAGAGCATCATGCGTTCGGACTTCCCTGTGATTCAAGCCGTGGTGCTGATCGTAGCTTTTATTTTTGTCTTTATGAATCTCATTGTGGATCTGCTTTATGCCGCCTTAGATCCGCGAGTTAAGTATGGCGCCGAGGGGCAATCCTAATGACTGACATTAACGCACAGCAAGAGCCGCCAAAGGCACCTGTAGAGGAGAAGAGTGCCAGCCCACGCGCCTCCCGTTTGGCGGACATGTGGGCATCTTTAGCCTCCAACAAAGCTGCCTTAGCAGGCTTACTGATCATCTTTATCTTGGTGATGATTGCCGTGGTACTGACGGTGACGCAGGCCATGGGTATCAATCTCTTACCTTATGATCCAAACCAAGCGAACATGGAAAAGGCCTTTATCAAGCCATGCGCCGAGCACTGGTTTGGTACAGATCAATTAGGCCGTGACATCTTCTCGCGTGTATTAGACGGTACCAAAATCTCCTTAAGTGTAGGCTTAGCCGCAGTCTCCATTTCGCTGATCGTGGGCACCATCTTAGGTGCCATGGGTGGCTTCTACGGTGGCCGCTTAGACAACCTCATCATGCGTCTGATGGACGTAATCTTGTCAGTACCATCGATCCTCTTAGCCATTGCCTTTATGGCGGCCATGGGGCGGGGTTTAGACAAGGCGGTACTAGCCATTGGTCTCGTCTCTATACCTGAGTATGCGCGTATTGCCCGCTCCTGCGTGATGTCGGTTAAGGCCAACGACTACATCCAAGCAGCAATCGTCACTGGTGACTCCAACCTGCGTATCATTTTCCGCCATATCCTGCCAAACATCACCTCACCAATCGTGGTGCGTGCCACTTTAGGTATCTCCACAGCCGTGTTGGATACCGCCGCTTTAGGCTTCTTAGGCTTAGGAGTGCAGCCACCATTTGCAGAGTGGGGCGACATGCTGGCACGCTCGCGCAGCTTCATTTTCTCGGCGCCGCACACGCTGATCTTCCCAGGTTTAGCCATTACCTTAACCGTATTGGCTTTCAACCTCTTTGGCGACGGTTTACGTGACGCCTTAGACCCTCGCTCCAGACGCCGCTAAGGGGAGGCCTCATGTTACTTGAAGTCAAGAACCTAAATACTGAGTTTACGACCCGTCGCGGTAAGGTGCGCGCCATTCGTGACGTCAGCTTTAGCATCGACAAGGGTGAGATTCTGGCCTTAGTAGGTGAGTCGGGCTCGGGTAAATCCGTCACCTCACTGTCCATCATGGGCTTATTAAGCTCCAATGGTAGTGTGGTCGCCCCATCGCAGATCATCTTCGATGATCAAGACCTGACCAAGTGCAGCGAGCGGCAGATGCAGCACATCCGTGGCAATCGCATCTCCATGATCTTCCAAGAGCCAATGACCTCGCTCAACCCTATCTTTACGGTGGGTGATCAGATCTTAGAGAGCATTCAGCTGCACACCAAGCTCTCCAAGAAAGAAGCACACGAGAAGCTCTTGCATTTAATGGATATGGTGGGCATCCCTAACCCCGCCAAGCGCGTCAAGGACTACCCACACCAGATGTCCGGTGGTATGCGTCAGCGCATCATGATCGCTATGGCTATGGCTTGTCAGCCACAGCTTTTGATCGCAGATGAGCCAACCACGGCGCTGGACGTGACCATTCAGGCGCAGATTCTAGATCTTATCTACCGCATGCGTGAGCAGTTCAACATCTCAGTACTTCTAATCACCCACGACTTAGGTGTGGTGGCTGAGGCTGCTGATAAGGTCGCAGTGATGTACTGTGGTCGAATCGTGGAAGAAGGCACTACCAAAGAGATCCTGACCTCGCCACAGCATCCTTATACGCTGGGGCTGTTAAAGTCGATTCCACGCTTAGACGAGACCTCCGAGCGCCTATTTATGATCCCAGGCATGGTGCCTCCTCCAGAAGAGGTACCAGATGGCTGTGCCTTTGCCGATCGCTGTGCTTTTGCCACGGAGCAATGCCGTGCGCAGCTGCCTGAGCTTACGGTTTTAGGCAACCGCAAGGTACGCTGCTTCCACCGCGTAGGTGACGCTGCAAAAGAGCAGCTGGCAGCTTATGAGTAAGAAGGAGGTTGAGATGACGATGCAAGAGAATAACGCCAACGCCTCCCCAGCCATTACGGCCACGCCTAACGCAGCGACAGAGGCTACTGCTAGCAGCCAAAAACAGGACAAAGAGGTGCTCTTATCGCTCAAGAACTTGTGCAAGTACTTTGAGATCAAAAGCGGACTCTTCCACCACAAGAGCAGCTACTTAAAGGCGGTGGATAACCTCACCTTAGACATCCATAAGGGTGAGTGCTTTGGTCTTGTAGGTGAATCTGGCTGTGGCAAGACCACCTTAGGCAAGATGATCGCAGGCCTGTACAAGCCAACTTCAGGTGAGATCCTCTACAACGGTACTGACTTAGGTAAGCTCACACACAATGAGCGACGTCAATACAGCCGTGACATTCAGATGATCTTCCAAGATCCGTATTCATCTCTCAATCCGCGTATGACGGTCGAAGAGATCATCTCCGAGCCGATGATCGTAAACAAGACGCATCACGGTGCGGATGTGGGCAAGCGTGTGGAGTATCTGCTCAACTGCGTAGGCTTAGCTCGCCAATACAAGAGCCGCTATCCACACGAGTTCTCGGGTGGACAGAGACAACGTATTGGTATAGCCCGCGCTTTAGCAGTGTCGCCTCGTCTGATTGTTTGCGATGAGGCTGTATCAGCGCTGGACGTCTCGATTCAGGCGCAGATCTTAAACTTGCTTGATGATCTCAAAGCGGAGTTTGGTCTGACGTATCTGTTTATTGCCCACGGTTTAGCAGCGGTAAAGCACATCTCCGATCGCATTGGTGTGATGTATTTGGGCTCGTTGGTTGAGGTGGCTCCTAAAGAGGCTATCTACGACACCCCAATGCACCCTTACACGCAGTCACTGATTTCGGCGATTCCAATCATTGACCCAACCAAACGTAAGGAGCGCATTCTGCTCACGGGTGACTTACCAAGCCCAATTGATCCGCCTGCGGGCTGCCGCTTTAGTGGCCGCTGCTTTGTGCAGAACTGTGCATTTAAGAAGGAGGCACCAGAGCTGGTGCCTGTCAAAAATCACTTACTGGCATGTAAGCATGTGAGCTCTGGCAATGTGGCAAAGCCACAAGCAGCCTCGTAAGAGAGCTTACTGTGTAAGGGTAGAGCGTAGTCTTACACTTACATCAACAGACTTGTCCGCAAAGGCAGAGGGCCGCTGGTCTTCTGCCTTTTTTCTTGGTTGCAGCTACAAAATGATTCACGTGAATAAGCGACCGCAAGCTTTAAAGAGGAGCGGCGTTATCCTGATAGTGGCCGCCTTACTGCGGAGGGCGTACAGCAAAGCAGCTAAAGTAGTAAGCAGGCAGATACATACGCCGGAGTTAAGGTGTAAGTCAACTCAAGAGCAGAGCTACCGCATCTTATTTCCCTGATAAATCAGCCTTTATTGGCTGCACTCAAGGGAGAGTCACTTGCGGCAGCGGGATGCGGATGATGGAGCTGTGTCTTTAAGCTATGCTGGATACTGTTGCGAAATGATGGTGGCCAAAGGGCAAGGAGCAGGAAAATGAGGTGGTGGATGCGGAGATGCGGATATGCGGATATGTGGATCTGCTCTTTGCATCGAGATAAGGCCATCTCGACAAGAAAGAGAGCAGGCCCAGAGGTAAAGACGGTACGGGGAAAGGATGCAAGGGATGCGGCTATACGCCAGTGAAGCGGTAAAACGCACGCTAAGGCATCAAAAAGCCACCAAAGAGCGCGATCACACAACTGCCATAATTCTTACTTCCACAAAATCTATCGCGCGCAAAACGCGGTTTTTGTGGACTAGAAACAAAAAAGCCACCTTGCGGTGGCCTTAGGCCATTTTGCATGGCCCAGAAACGACAAAACCGCCAGATGGCGGTTTGTCAGAAAAAAGTGGTGCTGATACCGAGAATCGAACTCGGGACCTCACCCTTACCAAGGGTGCGCTCTACCAACTGAGCCATATCAGCACATAAATCTTAGCTTGGCGATGACCTACTCTCGCACAATCGTTCGTTGCACTACCATCGGCGTAACTGCATTTCACTTCTGTGTTCGGAATGGGTACAGGTGGGACTACAGCACTATGGTCGCCAAGCAAACTCGGTA
>JAHLFE010000016.1 GCA_018884035.1 Candidatus Anaerobiospirillum pullicola | reverse complement strand
ATATAAACCAAGATCTGGTCTCATTGTACCGTTTTTGCGGGTTAAAATGCCAATCGACCGGCGTAAGAGCCTTAGTAAGTGGCTACAATGCTGATATTTAAGCGCTTTTGCTTAACTTAATGCCCATGGTTCTGAAAAGGATTAGGAAGCGTCGTCGTAAGGCGGCGCAACCTTCAAAGAAGCGGAGACTCACGAGCCCTAGTCAAGCCAAAAGCAAGACTACGGGAACGGGGAAGAGGTCTGACGCGAACTTCTGAGTTGAGTTGGGAGGGTGGCAAGTAATACTTGCTATGCTCCATGGTGCAGCGCATAGCTAGCTGTGCGCTGTGCTACTGACATTCGTAGTAGAGTGCAAGCTCTGCTGGGGTGAGCAGTAAGGCGATCCTGTTAAGGTGAACTTTACAGCGAGCCTGTTAAAAGTGGACTATCAAGGGCACGCAAGTGTCACGCCTACTTTTGCCGAAAAGGCTTCTTCTGGTCCAGGAGAATCCCCAGTCGTAAGACTGGGGAGGCTTCAAGCGACGGGTTGTTAGACTCTACTGTGCGGTTGCGTATAGGGAACTGGGCTCCAAGAACGGCGCAGGCCGTAGATATGCGCTTGCTGAGTGGTGATGATGGTGCCCAAAGACAGCACAGAGAATAGAGAGAGAAGATAGAGAAAAGGGGGGTGCGGGGCTGACTACTGTGGTGAAGAAGGGGACAGCAACGGTATAAATAAGAGCTTTGCTGTAGGGGGTAGGTGGTTACAAAGGGCAGGTTTGCAGGTGAAGTAGAGGCTAAAAGCGGGGCGGCGAAGCAAAAGATGAGCCAGGTGTGGGAAAAGGCGCCTTTAGCGAGCGTGGTGGGGCTGGGCATGTTGCTGATAGGCCTATGTGGATGCAAGGCTTGAGAGAGAGCAGCAGAGCGAAAGGATAGGGCGTTTGTCAGAGGCCGTTTTCCGGCTCTAATAGAGTTTGGTGGATACCACACGTAACCCCACACCTTGAGGCAAGCACATGAGACAACTACACTCAAAGTGAGAGTCGACTGCACCAATCAGCTAAACTGCTGCTGTGCTCCCTTAGCGCTTAGGCCAAAGACATCACATAGCTTTTGTCACTGCAAGTGACAGCGCCAGCATCACCAAACTGCCGAGTAGTACCCTCAGAGATACATCCTTGCCCGTCACCTTAACTTTGCTCCTTGCCCCAGCGCCAAGCAGAGCGTAATGCCCTGTCAATACAGCGTTGGCATCGAACTTGAGTTACAACAGTGCAGCCTAGCCAGCCCCTGCTAGTAACGTTGTGACTTTGCCAACAAATAAACTATTTGCCGTGGCTACCATAGATGCTTCTTGGTTTTGCTATGCTGTTGTGGGCTATAATCTTTGCGTGCCGCTTGGAGGATCGTTGTCGCTTCTTAAGCTTAAACGCCGTCCTCTCTAAGATTGCCAGAGCTGCACTGCCTTTGTAAAACTGGCTGCACTGCTGGATCAGGCTCAGGTGAATTTGCACAATTGTGTTTTGGATTTCGAGGGAGAAAACCGTGCAGAGCACTAAATGGTTACCAATGAGCGCTGGCTTGGTCTTAAGTGCCTTTATGCTGGGCTCCACGGTGCAAGCTGATGAAGCCTCACTGCAACAGCAGCTCAACAGCCAGCAGACAATGATGCTCAATCAGCAAAACCAGCTGTACCAAATGCAGCAGGACATCGCCAGCCTGCGCGGTGAGATTGAGCAGTTGCGCTATCAGCTAAACCGTAGCGGTTCTGCTAATACCGCCGCTGCTACCCCAGCACCAGCAACCACGGCCCCAGCTGCCGCTGCTAAGACCACTACTACCCAAAATGGTATGGGCACAGTTATCCCAATGGGTAACGCTAACTTAAATGCTGCCCAGCAGGGAACGACTACCACCACGACTACCACCGCTCCTGCAGCCTCGGCTGCAGCTGCCACCACCTTGCCTGGCGTTGATGCCACGGCGCAGGCTGCCTATAACGCCGCTTACGCAAAGGTGCAGCAAAACGACTTAAGCGGTGCCCAATCTGCCTTTAGACAGTACGTGGAGCAGTACCCAAATAACTCTCTGACCCCTAATGCGTGGTATTGGTTAGGTCAGGTGCAGTACTCGCAGGCAATCTACGATGAGGCCCGCCTGAGCTTCTTAAACGTCGCCCGCTATACTAGCTCGCAAAAGCGTCCTGATGCTCTCTACAAGCTGGGCATGATCAGCAAGTTCACCGGTGATACGGATAAGGCCACCCGCTACTTCCAGTTGGTGATTCAGTCCTATCCAAACGATGCCGCTGCTTCCTTAGCCACTCGTGAGCTGCAGCGCTTACAGGGCTAATCTCCTGTACAGGGGCAAAGGTAGAAGGTGAGAAAAAGAGGCGTCTTGTCTTTACAAGGAGCTTTGCTGTTAGAGTAAGCGTAGACAGACTTTACCCTGCTCATTACAAAACAGTCCTGCTGTGCCTGTGCTAAGTTCCAGAGCTTAGACTTAGGGAGCCCCAGACTCTGGCTTTGTTTTAGTAATGGCCATCAGTGCATCAGTGTATAAGTGCATCAGTGCAAAAGTGGTGTCCGTGGTGGTATTTAGCCTTGTGTGTTGCAGCAGCAGCAGGTAAACAATGAGGTCGCCTGAGCGCTCCATAAGTACAGTCTTACAGACTGCCTGATTGTACTGTTAATCTCAGGGTCACAGGGCTGAAGTGCCACTTTGCGCCCTAGAAGTAGTGTCTGACATTTCCCAATGTGCCTGTAGAGCTGCTTGTCACTTGCTCTCAATAGCACAATTTGCGGTTACATGCCTGCATTTTTGCAGCACTGCTTTTAGCGTTCCAGCTGTGTCGTGCGCCTTAGGGTGCTGACACCACAGCAAATGGTATCGGCCCTTTTGGCGCTTGGATTTGCTCTGACAGAGCTTCAAGTAAAGCTTGCTGCTGTCTTTTGCTACTGTGGTGCGTTTGTGCGTTAACCGCAGTGCTCATACCGGATTGTGCTCGTACTCTGCGCTGCACTGTCTTCTTTTGGCAATGAGGATTGGTGACGATGAGTCTCTTCTCTACTTACTGGCAGCTATGCACGTCTGCACCTTCCCCAAGCTCATTGTCAGTAGAGAGTGCTACCTCCACCATCACCAAGAACAGCCCTTCTTCCTTTGCCACCACCACCACCACCACCACTACCGCCTCTTCTTCTTCTTCTTCTTCTTCTTCTTCCTCCACCTTCGCCGCCGTTGCCGCTTCTGCTGTTAGTACCACTGTATTGTTAAAGCTGCGCCGCCTGCTGCGTGCGCTCTTGTGGGTAGCATTTTGCCTGTTCTCTTGGCAAGTGCTCACAGGCTGTGCCTCTGATGACTTGCCTGCTGCCGAAGTGCGTGTCTCTGACCCTGTCTCCTTTCGGGTCGAGGGTATCAGCGGCGAGCTGCGTACCAATGTCGAAGCTCACCTCAACAGCCTAGCAGTGATCTCCAAAAAGCGCGTCATGTTCTTTGTGCGTGAAATCACTGAGAGCAGTACTCAAGCGCTGCGTGCCTACGGTTACTACCATCCAAAAATCGATGTCCAGCTGCCGGATAAGGACAATGAGCGCGATCGCACCGTCGTGGTTAAGGTCAATGCCGGTAAGCCGCTGTTTATCCGCAATTACACCTTACAGATCTTAGGTGAGGGGAGCGAGTATAAGGTTTTTGATGACGCCTTAAAGCAAAGCCCATTGGGAGCCTATACCATCTTAAATCACGGCCTGTATGAGGATCTCAAGCAAAAGATCCACGAGCAAGCGCTGTCTTTAGGCTTCTTTGATGGTAAGTTCATCTCCTCGCGCATCCTTGTCTACCAAGACCAAAACATGGCAGACATCGAGCTGATTTACGATAGCGGCCCCCGCTACCGCTTCGGTCAGTTCTTAATGGATGATGACACCAAAAAGCTCATCATCCCGAGCAAGAATCTGCAAAAGTTTAAGCAAGGCGATTACTTCTCGACACAAGTTGTCAACGCCTATGTGCAGGCCCTGAACCAAACGGGCTACTACAATGCTGTGGACGTGCGCCCTGCTGTCGATCAGCGTAAAGATCAAGAGGTGCCACTTGAGGTACACCTTGAGCGCCGCCCGAATAATAACGTGCGCTTAGGTGTGGGCTATACCACCGACGAGGGCCCGCGCTTCTTAGTGGAATGGAACAAGCCGCTGCTAAACGATCGTGGCGATTCCTTTACCAGCATGGCCACCATTACGCCTATCACCCAAGATGCGCAGGCTGTGTACAAGATTCCTCTGAAGGATCCTAACCTCGACTACCTCACCTTAAACGCCATGCAGAACCATGTGGATTTAAACGACACCGAATCGGTGCTCTCGCAAATTGGCGTACACTACATTGCCAATGAGACCGGCTCCTGGCGTCGTGATTACTCCATCATGGCTGAATATGAGGATTACAACCAAGCCTCGGAAACGGGCTATGCCTCAAACTTACTGCCAGGTTTGCGCTTAACTCGGCGTGAGAGCTCTGGTGGCTTTGATCCGGCCCGTGGTTACTCGCTGATGCTGGAAGCTTTGGGTACCTCCAAGCTCTGGGGTGATAACACCTTTGTGCAGGTGCGTGCGCTCTATCGTGGCATTATCTCCATTACCGAGAACTCACGCTTCCTCTTCCGCTTAGAGCAAGGTGCTAACTTTGGCCCTGACGCTGAGGGTGTTCCACCAAGCCACCGTTTCTTTGCTGGTGGTGATAATTCCATTCGTGGCTTCGGTTACCGTGATAAGGCCCCAGCTCAAGCTGATGGCTCAGGCTTAAAAGGTGGCCGTTACCTCACTACAGGTACAGCCGAGGTGCAGTTCCCTATCGGTATTGCCAATTCACGCTTAGCCGTCTTCCTCGATGGTGGTATGGCTACTGATGACTACCAAGACGATATCTTGTGGGGGCCTGGTATTGGTTATCGCTTCATCTCTCCTTACGGCATCGTCCGCGTCGACATCGCGGCTGGTTTAGAGCCAGGACAGGACAATAACTACCAGCTGCACTTTGCTTTTGGCCCGGAGTTCTAACCATGCGTTCTCAGGATCATGCTTCTGCTCCTGCCGCAACTCCGCAGGATCAAGCTGTAGCCACCTCAACAGCTGCAGCAGGTAAATCTAAGGCTAATAAGGCTAACCTTGCTCAAGGTGCTATTTTGGGTAAAGGCAAGCCACGTCCTTGGCGGCGCCGCTTCTGCTGTTTCTTTAAGTGGGGCCTTGTTAGTAGCTTTCTTTTTCTCTGCCTCTTAGGCGGAGCGCTCTACTACTTTATCTTTACCCTCTCAGGTGCCCGCACCGCGCTGTCCTTAGCGCAAAACGTTATCCCGCAGAACATCATCATTGACACCACCATTGAGGATGGCTCTGTCTACTCCGGCTTAAAGCTGGGTAAGACTTTAGTGGACATCAAGGATGTGGTGGCCATTAATGCTGACAGCTTAACTCTCAAGTACGACTTAATGCAGCTGCAGCATAAGCTCTTTAAGGTACAGACACTAGAGAGCAGTAACTTAGTGGTGTCCTTAAGTGATGCTATCTTTGCCCCTAAGGCCGAGGAGCCAGAGCCAGAGGATCCTAATGCCCCACCATTTCGCCTGACATTTCCTGTAGATATCGACATTGATCGCTTCTTTGTCGCTGGCTTTGCCTTTAACTCGCAGATTGTGGACGTGTCTCTAGACTCGCTTAATGCAGTGCTGTGGGCTAAGAGCGATAACATCGGTATTAATGGCGCCGATGTGCAGAGCATTACGGTGCACCTCAAAAACTCTAACGATGTGGCTGCCCAGCAAGCATTGGCGGCGGCAGCATCGCAGGTGGATGCCGCTTTAGCCTTAAAAACTGTTCAGGGCACGGTGCCTTTAAGTGATGTTGAGCAAGCAGTCAAAGCGGTAGTAATGGCTGCGCAGCAGGGTACCACGGTCGAGGTTGTAACCCTCAATGAGGAGCAGCAACTTGCATCGCAGCAACCAAAGCAACAAACGCAGGCACAGGAACAGGCGCATGCTCAAGATAAAGCTCAAGGCCAAGGGCAAGGCCAAGGCGCCAGTGGTGCGCATTACTCTGATCCCGAGCTCTTTGCGGACGCTATGGAGCGGGCGCTGTTAGATGATAAGGACGAGCCCCTGCCTACCTTTGCGCAAGAGCGTATTGAGATTCATGAGCCGGTGGACACCAAGCTTAGCAATGAAGAGTTTGAGCAGCGCTTACTCGCGCACGTCCACCCTGTAAGTAAGGAGCAGCGCGGTGCTGCGGTTACGGCCAGCACTGCTGCCGACAGCACAGCTGCCGTCAGTACTGCTGCCATCAGTACTGCTGCTGCCATCAGCACGTCTACTGCCAGCACGGTCGCTGCATCTCGCCTTGCTGCCGCTGGCTCCACTACAGTTGCCACTAGCAGTGGTGCAACCTCTGCTGATACTGAGGCAACTGCCGCTCAAGGCAGCGCTGCCGAGGTTAAAGAGTTTGGTTCGGGTAATGGTGCTATCGCTACCCTGCCTCAGGTCGTCCTGCCTTTTAATGCAGTGGTCAAAGACTTTGTGGTGACCCAAGGCCGCTACTACATGGAGGGTTTTGATACCCAAGAGACCGACTTAGCACTCTCTGCGACATGGTATGACACCAAGCTTGAGGTAGAAAAGCTGAGCGCCAAGCATGAGCTGGGCGCAGCCGAGATTGCAGGTTTTATGAATCTGGATCAGTACTTTGATCTTAATGTCAGCCTCAATGCCGCTGGCGCACAAAACGAGACCACCAAGAGTCTCTTTACCGGCTTCCTCTACGGTCTAAAAGGCCAGCTGACCGCTCAAGGTAACCTCACCGATTTACACGTCCGCAGCACTTTAAACTTAGGCGGTACGACCACCTTAAAGGCGCGGGCTAATGTGCTCTCGTCGGCCTTGCCGGTGCGCGTGCGCTTACAGTCCAAGGACTTTTCCTATCCGCTCTTTACCGCAGAGCCAATGGTTAACCTCCAGCACATCGACTTCCAAGGTGCAGGCAATATCATTGATGGCGTCAATATCACTCTGTCCTCATTAGTTTCGGGCTTTGAGCTTGAGAATGTCAGCACTGATCTTAAGGCCCAAGTATCTTACGAAAAGAGCCACATTGAGCGCTTTGTGGTCGATGGTATCTACCAAAAAGAGAAGCTCTCGGCCAATATCAGCGGTGATGTCTTTTATGGCTCCGTCTTAGGTGTCGACGCTAAGATCTATGCCCAAATGCATGATGCGGGATGGCTTAGCCCTATGCTTGCAGGCCCACTTTTGGTCGATGGTGATGTCGTCGCCATCATGAACCAAAATGAAAAGGGTAAGACCGCTGTCTCTACCATGAGTGAGCCCGCATACCTTGCTAACCGTATTCCTAAGACTTCGGTGGGCATGGATGATTTTGACCCAGACTCCTTAGAGGAGCGCTTATTAGCGCAAGTGCGGACTACGGGTAATGCCACGCTTTACTCTTCGTTAGAGTCGATGGGCGCCATGCGTACTGCAGCGGCCATTAGAAGTGTCAGCTGGGCTTTAGGTGATGAGCGTCTGCCACGCCGCTCCCATCGTGCTCGTGGCACCGACGGTAGCAGCACGGTGACGCTGACTACAGCAGCTTCTGCTACCACAGCAACTTCTGCTACCACAGCAGCTTCTGCTACCACAGCAACTTCTGCTACCACAGCAACTTCTGCTACCTCAGCGGCTACTGCAGCTACTGCTGCTACAGGGACGGGCGCTGCTCAGGTTGCTACGGAAAAGGGTGATCCTCAAGAGCAATTACAGCGCTTAGCTCTGCAAACGCAAACTGCAGCTGAGAGCTCCTCTGCCACTGCTAAGGCCGCAGCTGAGACGCAGAGTAGTCACGAACAGCAATTAAGTGACTTAGGCTTGCAAGCTCAAGGCATTAATGACGAAACGGCAGTGCTGTCTTCTATGGGCTATGTCGGTACCACCCGTCATGAGGCTACACCTGAGGCAGTAGCAGCAGTAAGCTCAGGTAAAAAGCTGGCGGCGGTGCGGCCTCTGCTGAAGACCAGAACTCTTGCCGGTGGTGTCCCTGATGAGCCTACCGATGTGCTCATTTCGCAGGATGAGTATGTTAATGCCGTGCGCCTTGACCACCTCACCAATCAAGTGGATGACCAAGGTCAGCCGACCTTTTTGGCTTCGATCTTTAATCAGGACATGCCTGAGGTCATGGTCAATGTCCGCTACTTAAAAGGTGAGCTCTACTTTAACGGCTACGAGACCAGCATTGATAGCCAAAACATTATTGGCAATCTGCAACAGGGCTTTCGTATTGATCAATTAGAAGTGAACCAAGGCAACAATGCGGTCATTGCCACGGGGCAGGTCACCGAGAAAGGTGCGGACTTAAATGCCATTATCGACATTCAGGACTTTACGTCCTTAGTGCCAACGCTTGAAGGCTCGCTCTCGGCGCATCTCGTTTCCTCTGGCTCGATTCATGACCTTAACTTTGAGTTATCAGGTAGCGCCCCTCGCATTCGCTCCGGTTCCTTTCGGGTGCGCAAGCTGGCCTTTAACTCCGCATTTAACATGCAGACGCGCGCGCTTAACTTTACGGCCTTAGCTGACCGCGTGCGTTTTGCTGCGGGTATGGCCGCCAATAGACAGTGTTTTATTGACTTATCGGGTACGCCGTTACGTCACAGTCTGTCGGCTAACTGCGGTGGTACTACAGCCGCTTTCTTAAGTGTGGATGGCAGTCTTAACCTCGCTACGCGCGACTACACCGCCAACTTAATGGAGATGTACTTATCGACCGAGAGCGCCGGTAGCTTGTCCCTTGCCAATCCGGTCAACGTCAATATCAACCTCAATGATATGGCCGGCTCGATGACACCGTTAGAGTTACGTGGTGAGATTGGCCAGCTGTACGTGGCACAAACAGAGTTCTCGCCACTGCACACGCAAAGTCATGTCAGCGTTACTGAGTTCAACTTAAGCTCCTTAAGCGATTTCTATCCTGACTCCATTAAGATGCAGGTGCCGCTTAATGTCGAGGCTGACATCCTCGTGCAAAACGGTAATCCTGATATTACGGTGGATGTGTCCTCGGATAATGGCGTGATCTTTAGTACGGTTGGTGCTGGTATTGTCTATGACAGCTTTACCTTAAGTAGCCATATCACCCGTGCTCTGATGCGCACGAATATGGACATGCAGCTTTATCAGGAGCGAGGCCTGATTACAGCGCAGATCGACGTGATCGACCCTATGGGTAAGGGCCAATTAGATGGCTACTACCGCATTGAGGATTTTGATCTGGCGACCATCTCCAATATTGGTCAGAGCTTTACGGAGCTTACAGGTAAGACCAATGTGGATGTGACCTTTGGTGGTGATCTGACCATGCCCCAAGTCTTTGGCAAGATTCACGCGCAAGGTACGGCTATTCCGCGCTATGACGTAGGCCAGATCAATGACTTTGATATAGCGTTAGATTTAGCCGGTGCGCAGGGCAATCTCGACGGTAAGGTGGTGCTCAATGGTGAGCCGCTGAAGCTGTCAGGTCAGCTTGACTGGTCAAATGGTGCTAATGGCTCGCTGCTAGCGCAAGCGCAGAATATGCCGGTGTTCTTAGTGGGCTATGGTGTAGCCCGCACCAATATCGATGCTCAAGTGACCTTAGGTGAGGTCTTAGACATCAAGGGCGATGTGCAGATCCCAGAGGCTGATATTCAGGTGCAGAACATGGCCTCAACTGGTGTCACGGTCTCGAGCGATGAGATCATTGTTCCGTCTGAGGGCACCTCGGCGCTGATGGGAGAGGCACCGAGCAACTTTAAGTCGGCTATGAACTTAAACGTGACCTTGGGTGATAATGTTAACTTTCAGGCCATGGGCATGGTCAAGGGCCGCTTAGTAGGTGGTATCGCCCTTACTAAGGCGGTCACGGATGATGCCATGAAGGCCAATGGTGAGATCTCGGTACAAGACGGCACTGCTGATGTCTATGGTCGTAAGTTTAGCTTTAGTACAGCACGTGTGCTCTTCTTTAACGATCTCACTAACCCTAGCCTCAATGTGGAGATTCTGGCCGATCGTGAGGGCTTAGAGGATGATGTGGATGTGGGTATCAAAGTAACCGGTACGGCTACCAGCCCTGATATCAACTTCTTCTCCAAGCCATCGATGTCGCAAAACGAGATCTTATCGTACATCCTCTACGGCCATGGCCTTGAGAAGAACGTGCTCAATCAGGACAGCACCAACTCCAATATGCTGCTGGGCTTGGGCATGTCCGGTATTTCGAGCATGATGTCATCGCTGGCTTCGTCATTTGGCATGCGTAATGTGCAGTTTAATACGCAGGGCTCAGGTGATGACACGCAAGTGGCAGTGCAGGGTTATATCAACCGTAGATTGCGCCTGTCGTATGGTTATGGCGTGTTCTCGGCGGTGGGTGAGTTTAAGGTACGCTACGAACTTATCCAAAACCTCTATGCGGAGTTTGTGTCGTCGATCAATCAGGCGGTTGATTTGATCTACAGCTTTGAGTTTGATTAGTGCTGTGAAACAAACACCAAAAGAGCTATCACCAAGAGAGCCAGAGTGCAGGAAAGTAAGAAAATAAGAAAAGTAAGAGAGGCTGCTGTTTGCTGCAATTGAGTAGCACCATGGAACAACTGACTTAAGAGATGAGGTGTGGTGTGGTAGGTGCCATCACTTAACCTTGCATCCGGCACTGATGAGAGCACTTGTTCCGAGGGCGACTTCCCCTTGTGTGAGCAAAGCTAATTGCCATTAACCAGCCTCAAGCTACGTCGCGGTAGCGACGCGCGACGCTCCATATCAGGTTGCTGCATCAATGGGCTTGCCCCCATCTAAAAGGGCGATTTTAAGCCAATAACATGGGGTAAATACTTTGACGGAACAAGGGGGTAAACGCTCTCCTTGTTCCTTGGTCATTCTGCGTTGCCAAGGGGCTAAGTAGCGTAGCGAGGGGCAGAGGTGGTAAGCGTGACCACCTGCTGTCCTGAAGATAGGCGCCGTGAGGCGCTAGGCGGCAGCGTATTCAAGGGCGTGGTGTAGGTGGCTAACTTGAGATAGGGCGCTTTGCGCCATTATCTCTAACAGTAGGTTCAGCGTTACCATCTGTGTAGACCATGCCTCTGAGGTGGTTGCGACTGGCTCATACCTAAGCATTATGATGCCCTCTTAGGGAGAATCGGGTGGTAGGGGACTTTGTACTTATGGGGCAGCGCACAGATCTGCCCAGACCTGCAAAAGAACTGAGTCGAACCGTGTAAAATGAGAACACGCACTTGCCTTGGGCTCAGTGCGCATGGCTAAGTTTGTGCTTTAAAATTTAATCGCTCTGCTTTTAGTTTTCGCAGTCCACTTATATTGGCTTTTCTTGAGGAAGTTTGGCATGGAGAGAAATACCGTGGCCTCTGCTCGCGCTGTGCAGCATTTAGCTGCCTTGTCCCCAGCACATACTCCGTCCTCTTCTTGCCGCAAGAGCCGTCTGGCTCTGATGGTACAAGCCTGTTTTTTAACTGGTGGCCTGCTGATCACGCCAGCCACATCTCTGGCTGTGTCCAATACCGCTTCGATTACCGCTGCTGCCCAAGATCAAAACTCATCGGCTCAAGTGCAAGCTATGCGTCAGGCGCAAGCACGCATCGAAGCGCAGCAACAAGCTGACTTACAGCGCTTTGGGTTAGCACCTAATAATCAGCAAGCGCCGCGTCTGGCGCAACCTGCTGCCCAGCGTATGGTGCAGCCTGCGCTGTATGCTCAAGGGCAAAACGTGCAGCCAACCTTAGCCGCAACATCCGCTGCTCAAGCCCACCGTGAAGCACAGCAAGCTGCCCGCAGAGCACACAATCAAGCTGCTAGTGCCGCCCGTGAGGCTCATTCCTCTGCTTCAGGCTATCCAAGCCGCTTAACTCCAGAGCAACGTAACAATATTCGTCAGCAGCAATGGCGTCAGCACCAGCAACAGCGCCAGCACATGGAGCAGGAGTATCGCCGCGAGCAAATGCAGCGTCAGCGTCAGTACAACCGCTTCTCTGCTGCTAGCGGTGAAGTGCCGGTGCAGGCTACCTTGCTGCGTGCCAATGCTGACAACTTGCCAACAGCACGCACTATTGCTGCCACCACCCAGCCTCAATCTCCACAAGGACAGCAAGCAAACGCCACGCGCTATGTCGTAGCCCCTGCGGCCGCAGCCGCAGCTGCCGCAGCCGCCGCGCAATACCAGGCAGCCAATGCTCCTGTACAGCAAGCTGCACCACTGCAAGCGGCGCCACAGCAACAGCAGCAGCGACAGTATGTCACGCCAAATGCGTCTGTTCGAGCGTCACAGCTTGAAGCTGATGCCGCGCGCAATTTAGCTCAAGCACGTGCTGCCGCCGCAGCCCTGCTCCCAAGCACCGGTGTGCAGCCAATGAACCTCAGCGGGCGCTCTTTTGTCGTGCCTGCCCCATCAGCTAACGTCGATTACAGCGGCAAAAAGAACTTAACAGCTCAAGGTAATGGCCCCTTCTCCATGCCAACAATGCAAGAGACCGTAGAGCAAGCGGAGCAGAATTTTGATCCTTTAGCCTCGCCTTACTACGATCCTATTACCGGTGGCATCGACGTCAAAAAGATGCAAGAGGCGCAAGCCCGTGAGGCTATTGCTTCTGGAAAGCGTCCTTTTGCGCAACTTGATCCTGACGAGGCTATGGAGGCCCGCCTGCGCTTATATGACCAAATGCAGGTGTTAAAGCGTACCAACGATCCTAACTTTAAGGCCTTTGGTGATTTCTCGCGTCAAGATGAGGTCTATAAGAGCCTACCTAAGACTAAGGATGTCTTCTTTGTCGATGAGGGTGGTGACTTTACCAAGCTGCAACAGGCGGTTGCCCATATTGAGCAGAACTTAGGTGCCGAGATGGGCTTTGTGTTGCTCGATAACGACGGCTTAGTGGCGTTAAAGGATAATAGCCTTTATCCATTGTATGGTTTAGACAACTTCCACTTAGCTTATGCCGTAGCCCGCCTCATGAGCTCACGTGGAGATACCGGCTCTACGGTGATTCGCTTTGCGTCGAACTCGGTGCGTGATGATATTAAGTCGCCAATGCTAGCTGCTCTGCGTTTTACCGGCTCAAGCCAGAGTGTAGATAAAGCTAAAGCAGATGCGCAGGTTACCGGCGCCCAGCGCGGTAAAGTGATCGCCGAAATGATGCGTGATCAGCAGTTGGGTAGAAGTTCCCGTCCAGATCGTGATGAGATCTTACAGGCCAGCACCAGCTCTGATCGCTTTAAGCGCGATCAGCAAATGCTCGAGCGTCGCCTTAAAGAGGGGGTGCCTTACACCATTTTATTGAGCGAGCTCTTTAACTACGCCTTAGAAGAGGGTGACCCTAATGCCAATGACGTGCTGGTCAACTATTTGGGCTCGCTGGCAACATTAGAGATCTCCGATCACATCAAGGGCTTGACGGATGTGTCCTTTAATACCAAGAGCTCAGAAATCATCGCCAACTCCAAGCTCATCAATGACAACCAAGCGTCGCTGTACTCCAGTGCTAAGCTCTTAGCCCTGTACAGTCAAGATAGTGAGTTAACGGAAGATGCGCGTGGTCTTATTGACGACATCATGTACTTCAACGTCAAGGATCAGGGCTATATCCAAAAGGGCGTGCGTGACAGCATTGCCTCGCATAGTCGGCGTAATACGATCAACACGGGCAATAGCAACGATGGCGATTATGACGAAATTGACTACGCCATTTACTCGACTGTGGGTATTGGTGGTGTAGATAACACCTTAGGTACCCGCACGGTGATCAGCGACTTAGCCCTAGTTAAGTACCAAGGCTATAGCGTGGTCATTGCTATCTCCATTCGCAATATGCCAATGGTGGAGGGTTTTGCTGACTCTAAGGCCGAGGCGGCTATTGCCAGCCTTGCCCGCGTGCTTTTTGATTACATCGATGCGCGTCACCAAAAGGTGTTAGAGCCAGTGCAGCATGCTGAGCAGTTAAGCCGTACTACAGCGCAAAATGATAACAACATGAGGCATCATGTAATGTCTCTGTATTAGAGCTTATGCTAAAGATAAAGGGCGCCACGTGGCGCCTTTTATGTTGGTATCGGTGATGTGATCACCTCTGCAGAGTGACCTCAGCTAAATAAAGAGGGAGTCATCTGAAACCATCTTAGAAGTGGAACGTGCTGATCGCTTCTTCAGGGAGCAAACATGAGCGCTGGTGGTTGCGCATAAGTAGCGCCCCATCTTTGCACTGACAGAAGCTAACCTCGACACAGTTACTGCAACTGTTGCCTCTCACCACGCATGGCGCCTTAAGCTCTTGCTCGTTGCCCTTGTCAGATGCTGCTTTGAGTTTAACGCCACTGTGCCCATGCGCCCTTATGTGTGTAGCACATGCGCCCTTATGCTGCTTTCTCAAGGCGATATTTGCCGCAGAGCTTACACTTAGCACGTGGTCAGCTTATAATGTGGCAACATTTTTGGCGGTTAAGCTCATGGTGCGGGCTAGGCCCACTACCATGTGAGGTGCACTCTGCACCGCACAAACTAAGCTGCGGCCAGCAATCTTGGTCGGAGGTTAGCCTGTAACCGCTACGCCACAGGGGATGCATCATGGAAGAGTTGCAGGTCAAAGAACTCAAACCAGTCTTTACTCATGAGCAATTGCAAGAGCGTGTACAGGCTCTGGGTAAAGAAATCTCAGCTGACTACCACGATAAGAAGCTCTGCTGCGTCTGTATCCTCAAAGGTGCAATTCCTTTCTTCTCTGACTTGATTCGTGCCATTGATCACCCCCAAATGGTGATTGACACCCTGCGCGCGTCCTCCTACGGTAATACTGATCACAGCTCCGGTAAGGTCAATTTCATCAAGGACGTCGAGCTCGATGTCACGGGCCTTGATGTGCTCTTGGTGGAAGATGTGGTGGACACGGGCCTTACCATGCACGAGATCGTGCAGCACATGTATGCCAAAGGTGCGCGCTCGGTAAAGATTGCCGTATGCATCGATAAAAAAGAGCGTCGCCAAGTTGAGGTTGACATCGCCTATCACGCCTTCACCTTAGAGGAGGGCTTTATTGTGGGCTATGGCCTCGATTTAGGTGAGCATTACCGTCAACTCGATGGGATTTTTGAGGTCGTCCTTGCAAACCGTTAAGTTCCGCCGTCAAGATGGCACCACCTCTGAGGTGTTAAAAGGGGTAATCATGCTGGAGGCGGAGGACTTATATCCGAAGCTGGCTGATCTGCCTCAGGCTAGGAAGCACTTTAAGGATGCCATCGAGGTAGCCACAGTTGCCGTGCGTGCAGGTGGCGAGATCGTGGATGAAACCGAAGCCAACACTGTTAAGATTTTGCAAAAGGCTTTGCTCCTCAATTCAGAGTTGGTGCCTCCTCGTACCTTTGCCTCGATGCAGTGGCGTGCGCGTAATGCGACCCGTGCTCTCTTACAGCAAGACAGTGAGCGCCTCTTAATCCTCTGCACGCCTAATGCGGTTGATGCCATGGGGACAGCTGAGGACTTAGTGCATGAGTTAGGCGGCCCTGCTCCCATCATTGCCATGGCGCCTACCAAGTTTGAGCTCTTTGGTAATGATAAAGAGGTCGGCATCGTTACTAACGATACCACTGAGAGCGTAGTGGTGATGCCATGCACGCATCTTATCGACCATCCTAAGTGGCTCGGTATGCTGGAGGCGTGCTTAGCGCAGAACACTAAGCTTAAGCTGATCTTAACTGGTGATGCTACTGACGTGGCGCAGCTAAGCATGATCTGGCCTTATGCCGATAACGCCTTACATGCTGATATCGTCTTGGAGTTTAGCGCTAATGGGGCTTTGATCACCTTAGCGGGTTTAATTTCCCATTACCAGCAAAGCTCCACAGGTCGCGTGCTGCCTTTTACCACTGCGGCTTTAGAGCTCTTGGCGATGTACGCTTGCCGCTTAAGTGGTGATCGCCGCTACATTGGCTTACCTGAGCGCAATATTTACTCTTTAGTGTGCTCAGCTAGCGCTTATGCCCAGCGTAACCCTGTAGACTCCAAAAAAGCATTGCACAGTGAGCATGGTCTGATTTTAGATCAAGACCTCGCGGCAGCGGCGGAGGCAGGGGAAGTAGATGCGGTGCATTTATCCCAGGTGGTGACGCGGCGGCATATGCTTAAGGCCCTGTGTGCGCAGGATTTTCGTAACAATCTCTTAGCTATGGCCAGCTTAAGAGAGCACCGCGATCGCCAATTACTCATTGCCACCCGTGGTGCCGTGGTCGGGCAAATTAACGGTCTCTCGGTCATTGAGACGCTGGGCTCCTCTTACGAGTATGGTGAGCCTGTGCGTATCACCGCCTCGTTGCGTGTCGGTGGGGATGGTGATGTGATCGACATTGAGCGCAAGGCGGAGTTGGCCGGTCAAATCCACGCTAAGGCCATGATGATCATCAATGGCTTTTTGACCAAAGAGTTTGGCGCCGAGCAACCACTGCCAGTGTCGGCTAGCCTCGTCTTTGAGCAGAGCTATAGCGAGATTGATGGTGACAGTGCCAGCTTAACGGGCTTGTGTGCTGTGATCTCGGTGATCGCTGGTGTGCCTATTCGCCAAGACTTAGCAGTAACCGGCGCGGTCGATCAGTTTGGTGATGTGCAGGCTGTTGGTGGCGTTAACGAGAAGATCGAAGGCTTCTATCGCGTGTGCCGCTTACATGGCTTTACGGGAACGCAGGGTGTGATCATCCCTAGTGCCTGTGTGGAGCAGCTGGTGCTGCGTCCGGCGGTGGTGCATGCCGTTAAGGCGGGTAAATTCCACATCTTTACGGTCAATCACGTCACTGAGGCCATGAAGCTCTTAACCACCTTAGATTGGGGGGATGCGGAGACGGAGGGCACGATTTACCACCGTATTTGCACGCGCTTAAATACTGTGGTGGAGCACGATGAGAATGAGCCGTGGTATGTGACTCTGTGGCAGAAGATTAAAGAGATCTTTGTGCCGGAGGAGGAGAATGAGCTCAAGGAGCACAAAGAGCACAAGGAGCAGAGCAAGTAAGATTAAGATTTAAGGCATGCCAGCAGGCACTTACCCACCAGCAAGAGGTAACACTCGCTGCTTTGCTTTGCTTTGCTTTGCGCTGAGCCATGGTGGTGGTAGTGATAAGTAACGCTGCCCCGCTCCATAGCAATAAAGGCGGCAGTTCCCTTGCTTGGAGGGATCTGTCGCCTTTTGCGTTTTTATGGTAGTAGAGCTTGCGCTTGCGCCAAAGGGAGCGGGACAGAATGCCCGCTGCGGTGTGGACTTTAGCGAGAGTATCCCAAAATCACATCCCAAAGGATATAGCTGCCTACAATCAGGTGTTTTATCTCAAGAGTGGGTGGTTGCGTGCTACTCTCGAGATAAGGCGCTGTCAGGCACTTGTGGGCACCACTGACCTAAGCTACGATCTCTTCTGACCGCTTCTTAGGATGGGGCGGTAGGCGGTAGAGAAACAGCGCTTCTGCCTCAAGAAGCTCACACTTGCGGTAAAGCTCTACGTTACTTGCGTGCGTAGTCCACTAACAGCGAGACGCCGGTACCGCAGGACAGTGGGAAGTTGCCCTCATCAAAAGTCAGCACGCCATTGTTGACATGGCCGTTCAGCGTTTCGTAGGTGTCGTCCATAAAGCTGCCACTAGAGCAGTTGACGCGATTAAACAGCGGATATAAAACGCACTCACCCTCAAAGGAGCACGAATTAGCGCCATTGAAGACATTAAAGGAGCTCTTGTAGATGCTGGTACCCTCGTACTCATCGGTGGATTCCAAGGTCATAATAAGTTCGCCACTGTACTCGGCGCCCTCAACTGGCATGACCGCATAAGTGCCAGCAATGTCAGCATCCCATGGCAGAGGCTTTACCTTTTCGTTAAGCGCGTATTGGCCCAGAACTGTCGCTCCCATGCCACAAGCAGAGCCAGGGTCGGTGGTGACTTCCATTGTCTTCTTGGCAGCGTGGTAAGCGATGACTACAGGATTGTCCTTACCATCAGATTCATTGATGCAGACCAGCGAAGCAGCACTGCCATCTAAGGTGCAGTTACCGCTGTAATTGCAGGAGCTCGTGCCTTGGCTACCTTGGATTAACACTGTATAGCCATCTTTCTCTGGCTGCAGCGCCATCTCCATAGAGATGTCAGGGTCGGCAGCTTTAACAAAGACAGCGCCCTCAGGGAAAAGAGTGTTAGAAGCCGTACCCGCCGTGGTGCTAGCTGTAGTGACAGTGTTGGCGGTGACTGTTTGCTCACCGACAACGCTACCCAAGGCCGAAGCTATGGCAGCAGGTGAGAACAGGGTCAGAGTAGTGCCCAGCAAGGCACCACCTAATACGCTGGAAAGCAGAATGTGACGAGTCATAAAACAAGGTCTCATTGCTGAAGTTGGTACAAAGGTCTTGGGTGGACTGGATTGAATTCTATTGCTTGGCAAACTCAAAGTACATGGTGCCGCCGCTCTCGCACGCGTGCTCTACGGTGCCCTCAGTAAAGACTAAGCGGCCATCACGGATAAAGCCCTGTAAGACATCGAAGTTGTTAGGGTCATCGTCACCGTTAATACACTCGAGCTGGTTAAAGGCCGGAATGATATTGCAAAAGCCGCTAAAGGTGCATTTGTGACTGCGATGCGTGGTGGATACCTTGATGCTATAGGCATCGCTGCCCAGCATGGTTTTGCCATTGGAGCTCATCTCGACGCTGCCGTAGCTGTTAAAGTCGCCACCATGGCGGCTGTCAGCTAATGTGTACTGGCCACTAAGATCAAAGCCCTCAGGTAGAGGCAGCATACTCTGGCGGACAAAAGGCCCATGCAGCTCCGCTAAGAGATTGGTCATCGGGCCGCAGACATCGGTAGGCAGGGTGGTAATGGCGAGCTCAGCGCTATCAGGCAGATACGTGGCGATAAGGCGGGGGCGGGCGATGGTACGTGGATTATCGGCAAGGCCATAGCAAGTGAGGTGGTAATAGCTACCACGATTTTCGAGGCTGCATTGACCAGCAAAGGAGCAGGACTCGGTATTGTAGTAGCCGCCGATTTTAGCCGCATAGCCTAAGTCGTTGGGGCTTAAGGATAGGAGTACGGAGTAGTTATCACCGTCCTCTTGTTCGGAGAAGACCTCGTTACTGAAAATGGCGCCTTGCGCAAAAGGCGAACTGCTGGTGCTCAGGGGTAGAGATGGCAGGGGCTGCTGAGCAGCAGGGGCAGTAAGTGGTAGCAAAGAAGAAAGGGCACTGCTAAGAAGCAGCATGGAGCGACGGTGGTGTTGCCAGAGGGCGGAGAGCGAAGCGAGAACAGAACGCATAGGGATAGTATCGATCTGAGGTGCCAAGGGAGGGGATAGTATTACTGCGGCGCCAGCTGAGCACTGGTGGTGTTTGCGGCTCTAAAACTGCGGGGAAGTAAGTAGGATTATCGCGCGTTTGCGTTCAAGCGTAAAGCTACGTTTAAGCGTAAAGCTTGGATTTATCGGCTCAGATGAGAGCCTGCGTAGGGAATAGGGTGAACAAAGCACAGCGCAATGCGGCTGCTCTGCTCTGCTCTGCTCTGCTGTGAGGTAAAGACCACCGGAGTACTGCACGTCTGTGGGGACTGTTGGGAGAGCATGAGTGCTACTTTATGCGGGGAACATCTTAGCTTGCGCTAAAGTGCCATCAGCTCGATAGCACCTTGAGGTGAAGCCGAAGTGTGGCCTCAGCCTTGAGTTTAGAGTGGTAACATTTTAGGAGCTATTAAGGTAAAGACGGCAGCAAGGTTAAGTGCTGGTCTGTCCTTACCCTGTAAGTGGCATGGGGCAGGTGAGCCTGAGCTTATCTCCTGAGATTATCTTCAGTAGGGGCACGCACGATAGCCTTAAATGACGTCAGCTCTTAGGTCAGCTGCTCCTAACCAGTAATCACCAGAGTAAGCAGCGGCGTAGCTGCGTATAGAGCGGCATTTTGATGGTAATGCTTGTGGGGGAACTACCTTAGAGCTTGGTGTGCCGATACTTGTAGAAGAACAGCGGCGGAATCGCAATACCCACCGCAATCGCAAAGATGATTCCTACCGCGCGCATGCCGTTGTGGAACAAAATGGTAATGTGCTCAGCCAACTGCTCGCGCTCTAAGCCCTCACTGATGCTCAGTAGCGAGAGCAACGCCGTATAGGCATCTACACCAGGAATCAGCGAAATGATGCATGGTACTGTAAAGATAGGACGTGGCGTGCGCAGCTTGGGGCCAAAGTAGATAAAGATCAGCGAGCAAATGCAGCAGGCCAAAAAGGTCGCCACAATGATGCTGATGTGTAACTCTACAAAGAGCGCACGGCTACCACGCGTCAGTGCTGACATGAGCGCAATCAGCGGCAGATAGCGCGCTGGTACTGTAAAGAGCATGGCAAAGGCCGGTCCAATACATCCGGCTGCTAATGCCTGAATCAGAATGTTGAGCAGTTGGGATGAGGTCAGGATATCCATGTGTAGCCTCAGGAGCGACGTGACATAAGGATAGGGGCACAATGCAAGGGCGGCTGTGAGACGGTTTGCTCCGCACTGTGAGTGCCTAAAGCAGCTGAAAGATTAGGTTTGAGATGTAGGTGGAGGTCAGCAAGCCGATAGCCGCTGACATGACCACTACAACGGCAATCACCAAGCGGTTAAAGCCCATGGTGACGTAACCCTTAAAGATGTCCAAAAAGCCGTTTATAAGCGGGAAGCCTGGCACTAAGAGTAAGGTCGTCGCTGTTGCCGCTAAGGTCACCTCAAAAGAGGACACCGCAAAGCCATAGTGCGCGACAAGGCTGGCTACCAAACTGCCGATGCACGCCGAGAGCATAAAAGTAAAGGTCTCAAAGAAGCCGCGCTTGATAAAGAGAAAGCGGAAAAACATGAGGCAGAGACCGCCTACGAGCGCACTGATGCACACGCCTAAATGGCCCCCATTGAGGTAGGCAAAGCCCGCTCCAGCTAAGGCCTCAATCACAATGATGTGCTTGTGGTTGTAATGGCGAGGACGTACTGCACGAATGGCAAAAAAGATCTTGTGCAGATCAGTAAGCTTGCCCTCTGATACCTGCAGGCAGATCTCATGGAGACGGGCTAAGGAGTCCATGTTGATGACAAAGTGGCGAATCTCCATGTACTCCACGCTAACCTTTTGCCCATTACGCAGCTTGACGAGGATGCCGTTGCGGCTGATGCTCAGATCAATGGCGTGGCAGCCTAAGTCGTAAGCCATCTTCTTTACGGACTGCACAATGAGGCGGGTTTCGGCGCCACAGGAAGCTAAGCGCCAGCCTAAGGTAGCCAGCAGTTTGGTTTTGAGAGCTAAATCCTCATCTGCGGGGTGATTAAGCTCTAAGCGCTTGTTATCCCAATGCCAGTGGCCTTGCTCGGTGCCAGGTGAGGAGATCTCGGAGTAGTGATAGCCGTGGCTATGATCAGTACTCTCTGTAAGAGGTGAAAGTGCGGCGGCAGCATCATAAGCCGTGCAGGCAGGGGCTGCGGTAGCTGCGGTAGCGGCAGTAGAGGCGGTAGTAGGTGCAGACAGTGGCTTTTCCGCTGTTGCTGTTGCTGCTGAAGCCAATGCTGTGGTGGCAGAGGAAGGCTTGGTAGGGGCGGAGGCTTGAGGTGGTTTTTGCGCGGTGGTCATAGCTGATGCAGGCGTGGAGGCGGCTTAGGCGCAGTGCGATGTAGTGCAGTGTAGTGCAGTGCAGAATCGCGCTGCCGCCGCGTGAGCCGAGAGTTGGCAGCAAGATACAAGGGGGCCGTTATTGTGATCCCATTTGCCGCTCAAGGCAACCTATCTATTGTGCTTGCGGGGGGCTGCCCGCTTTTGGCGCGGGGCTGAGCAGGTGGAGCGAGGGCGTTTTTTCCCTTGTGTGAGCAAAGCTACTGGCTATTAACCTACCTCAAGGTATGTCGCGGTAACGACGCTCGACGCTCGACGCTCCATATCAGGTTTCTGCATCAAGGGGCTTAAAACCACCTAAAAGAGCGGTTTTAAGCCAATAACATAGGGAGAAAATACTTTGAAGGAACAAGGGGAAAACGCTCTCGGTGGAGCTGAACACACTGTGCTTTGGCTCTTGCTCTTGCTCTTGTTCTGGTGCTTGTTCAGGGCTTACTCTGCCAGCTTGAGTGTTTTTTGCTAATATGGCTCAGTGTTGAGCAGGAGCTCATGCGCCAGCGACAGGCAATTAGTAAAACCTCACTCTCATTACATCTCAGAGTAGTGTGGTGGAAAGACTCTACTTCCTGCGCGCAGCAATGCTTTTTCTTCAGGAGTAAGCCTCATGGTAAGTGCGGATAAGGTAAAAGTCATCGCCATTACCGGTGGTGCCACCGGCATTGGGCGCGCCTGTGTGCGCAAGTTCTTAGCAGAGGGTTATAGTGTTGCCTTTGCTGATATCAATGTCCCCGCCGCCCACGAGCTCTTAGCCATGGAGGATGTGGCTGCTGCCGAGCGTGAGGGTCGAGTGCTTTTTGCGCAAGTCGATACAAAGGAGCGCGCCGCGCTTAAGGCATGGGTGGATGCTACGCTTGCCAAGTTTGGTCACTTAGATGCGGTCTTTGCTAACGCTGGTATTCACCGCTCTAACACCATCTTGGATGTCAGCGATGAGGAGCTGGAGCTGGTGATCAACACCAACATCTACGGCACGATTTACACGGTACAGGCGACGCTGCCTCACATTATTGCTAATGGCGGTGGCTCGGTGGTGCTCTGCTGCTCTGATCAGTTCTTTATTGGTAAGGGGTGCAGCTTTGCCTATGGCCTTACCAAGGGCGCTTTAGGTCAGATCACCCGCTCGCTGGCTATTGATTACGGCCCAAAAAACGTCCGCGTTAATGCCGTCTGCCCATCGACCATTCATACGCCGCTGTCGGATGATGCCATGAACCGCTATGCGCAGCGCTCGGGCCAGTCTTTGGCGTCAGCATGGCAAGAAGAGGACAACCTCTTTGTGCTCAAGCGTGCGGGTTATCCTGAGGAGGTGGCGGCAATGGTGTTCTTCCTCACGGATCAGGCCAGCTTCTGCACCGGTGCTCACTACTTAGTGGATGGCGGTATCGTGGCCTATTAGGAAGTAAGGCAGCTGCGTCTCAGGGTGCAGCATACGAGGACTACATACTATCCGCCCCCTGTGAACAGGGGCGGCTGGTGTGTGCAGAGGGTAATACCACACGACAATGGTTCGCAAGACGGCTATGGAATGAGTTATCTAATAACTGACGGATGCAGGGCTGAGTGCTGGCAACAGCTTACACCTCGAGATAAAAGGTGTTCTAGCCTGAGACTACCTTAAGGTGAGGCAAGTATGCTTGCTATAAATCCCGTCATCTATTAAGTAAGTCGTTCCTATGGAGATGGAAAATGGCTCATGATGATAAGCAAGAGTTCAAAGTGCAGCCGCTGCTTGCGGCTCTTAACCCAGAAGATATCAAAGACGCTAAATTCAAGATTGCATCTGCCCTCGCTTGCCAAGTACAGCTGGCAGATGGCCGTCTGATTCCTATTTGTGGTTTGCGGTTAGAAGAGCTTGTCGACGCTCCTTTAGAGAAAATAGCTCTTGCTGCAGACATCAATGAGGTAATGGCCCTGACAACGCCTTTAGAGGATGGCATGTTTCAGGTACGCAATGGGCTCTTTGCTCAGGGCTTTACCGATGCCTTGTGTGTTATTGCTAACTCTTTGCCCTTATCGCCGCTCACAGATAAGCTCAAAGCGGCACAGGGCAGAGCAGCAGAGCCGGACAAAGCAGCCGAGTTGAATAAAGCAGCTAAGACGAGCAAAGACGCTGCAGTAAGCAAGCCAACAAAATCGTCCACAGCAGCAAAGCCAGCCAAAAGCACTAAGACCAGCAAAGCAACAAAGGCGACCTCAGCAGCACCGAAAACTACGCGGGCGCGCAAAACAAAAGAGCCAAAGCCGGAGTAATCCGCTCCTCTTTGCTGGCTGCGATAGGGGCCTCTAGGGTGAGGAACACTCGCTCGGTACGGGGCCGAGTAGTACAAGCCTCTTACTAAAGATAGGGCGCAGCCTTACGCCGTAGCGGACATGGTTGTTGGTGGCTACTGGCTGCTTAATGGAATTGAAGACGGTACAGCTGTGCTATCTACGCTTAGTGGCGATAGGGGCAACGCGTGCAGCCGTTACTTCTAAGAGAGGCGCTTTAGGGCTCATAGCAAGCGTGGGGGCATAGTGACGGCGATGGAACCTATGCCGCGTTAGCGTGCTAATCGATCGAGCTGATATCAGCGTGCTTAAACTTAAACTGGTTCTGCAACAGCACTTTGGGCTCAATGTGCTGATTGGCACTTAGAAGCTGTATACGCCGATCGCTGTGGCGTAAAAAGCCGGTGATGATAGGCAGCTGTGGCAATCGTGAGTGCTTATAGCAGCAGCGCAGCAGCTCTTTTAAGGTCGCAGCACATGGCGATGTGAAATTCACTGGGCCCGACTCAATCGCGCCATTACACAAGAGCAAGAGGGCCTCAATAGCGTCATTGAGCTCAATAAAAGGAATGGTGTTATCACCGTGGATCACGGTAAACGGTGGCAGGAAGGACGCTTTTTTAATGAGGCCACCACTGCGATGCAGCACAATGCCAAAGCGCGCCAGATAGAAGTGCTTAAAGTGAAATTGCTCATTGAGCGCTTGAGCCTTGCTCTCGACCAGACGCGCGAGGTCAGCAATTTCGCCCTCACCCGTGGTCGGGGCTGACTCGTCTTGGGATAGATCGCTGTTTGGGTAGAGAGCAACAGCGCTGGCTTGAATAAAGATAGGGGGCAGCGCCACCTGGGAGGCAAGGTCGTCTAAGACAGTAGTGCGGGACTTTTCTAGCTGATGCAGACGGCGCATGGTAATCGCCTTGGCCCCTAAGCTTTCACCGGCAAGGTTAATGAGCACATCACCCTCACCGCTGTAGTCCTCGTAAGGCATCACGGTGATATCCCGATTAGGGGCAAACTCTGCGTCGAGGAGAGCCTTAGCAAAGACGTAGTGCTTGCTTAAGCGGCTTAACACCTTGTGTACCTCAGAGTGGGTCAAGATAGTCACTTGATGTTGCTGCTTGAGCAGCACTTGGGTGAGGTTGGCACCGATAAAACCGGAGCCGCCTGCGATCACCACGTGCATTGCGTTCTCCTCCTTCCTCAGTTTCCCCTCTGCTTTCAGCAGGGGCAAACAAACGCATGTTGGTGTTGTCAGTAATGGTACGCCGCAGCGACCTTATGAGCTCATGTGGCTCTATTATAAACGAGGCTTGTTACTACAAGCCGTGCTGCAAACCATGGTGCACCGCTTGTAAGGTGCTGGTGCTGTTTTAAGCGTAGAGGGGCTTTCTGGCTGGTTTTCTTGCTTTCTTGCTTTCTTGCTTTCTTGCTTGGTGGCTTGGGCTGGTAACACGCTCCTACTTGTGCCCAAGTAGAGATAAGCCTATACCGCGAACCTAATCTAAAAGTGGCCAGCACAACTTAGTGTGTCATAACATCATCCCTCAGAGTGCTTATGAGGCGCAAAACCAGCTTGTAAGCTCTATAGCAGCTACTTGCAGCACTAATCACTCAGGGGCAATGACGCACACCAAGAGCAGCCTAAAGCCTAAAGCCATGGTGGCTTAAGTTCGTGGGTAGGGGATAAGCCCAGCCTAAAAAGCGCAGATAAACAAAAAGCAGTCTGGATAGCCCCAAGACTGCTTTTAGTGGTGCAACATAGCGTTGCACATTATGGGGCGGCGCTACTACTTGAGGAGCTCTGCTCTGCAAACTGCGTTTTTAGCTTTGCTCGGTAAACCTTGCCTGAGGCAAGGATAGCGCCGCTCTCAAAGGGCAGAATTACTTCTGATCCTTTTGGCCAGCCTGAATAGCGGTGATAGCAATGGTGTAGACGATATCGTCAACTAAAGCACCACGCGACAGGTCGTTTACTGGCTTGTTTAAGCCCTGTAACATTGGGCCAATGGCCACGACATTAGCCGAACGCTGCACGGCCTTGTACACGGTGTTGCCAGTGGAGAGGCTTGGGAAGATAAAGACCGTAGCACGGCCAGCGACCTTCGAGCCTGGAGCCTTTTGCGCCGCCACATCTGGCATCACGGCAGCGTCGTACTGGAGTGGGCCGTCGATCAGTAAGTCTGGACGTAACTCTTGAGCCTTCTTGGTAGCCTCGGTCATGAGGTCAACATCTGGGCCCTTACCAGACTTGCCAGTGGAGTAGGTGATCATGGCCACACGTGGGTCAATGCCAAAGGCCTTGGCGGTGTCAGCCGACTGAATAGCAATCTGAGCTAACTGATCGGAGTCTGGGTTTAAGTTCAAAGCGCAGTCACCAAAGACGTAGACCTGCTCCTTCATCAGCATGAAGAAGATAGCAGAGACCAGCTTGGAGCCTGGAGCGGTCTTAATGACCTGTAAGGCTGGACGAATGGTGTTAGCGGTGGTGTGCACGGCGCCGGAGACTAAGCCGTTAACCTCATCACGCTCTAACATCATGGTGGCTAAGAACACGTTGTCCTTTAAGAGCTCACGAGCTTGCTCCTCGGTTAAGCCCTTGGACTTACGCAGCTCGACTAAGCGGGCCACATAGTTCTCGCGGATCTCGTCTGGATCGACGAACTCCACACCACTGTCTAAGCTGACGCCTAACTCCTTAGCCACAGCAAGGATTTGCTCCTTCTTGCCGTAAAGCACTGGCACGGCGATGTGCGCCTCAGCCACCTTAGCCGCAGCACGCACGGTACGTGGCTCATCACCCTCAGGCAGGGCGATGCGCTTGTTGGCAGCACGAGCTAACTCGGTTAACTTGAAGCGGAAGGCCTCAGGGCTTAACAGAGGGAAGGCCTCATCACGTGGAGCGCTCAGTTGGTCTAAAGCGGCAGCGTCGAAGCAAGCGGCACCGTAGGCAGCAGCATTCTCCGCACGCTCGGTGTCGTCGTTTAAGAGAATGGCTGGCAGGTTGGATAAGGTCTCAGCCACAGCCCAGACGCTGGACTTAGTGGCGATAGTGGCTTGAGCGCCATTGACCGAGCACTCACCGTCGTGATCGCAGACGATAACGATCTTGGCCTTGGTCTCAGCTGGAGCGGTAGCGGTTAACAGTAAGGAGCGGTCATCAGCGGCGGCGTTGTCAAAGACAATCTTGGCAGAGCGCACGGCGCTGTCACCAGTGCACACACCGTCGATGAAGGCCGCGAGGTCACCGGCACGGTACGTGTAGTTCTTGCAGCAGTAAGGGATGGTCGCAAGTGGGGAACAACCGCAGCCGCAGCTGTCGCCATCACCGCCGATGGAGCAAGCACCACCAGTAGCACCTGCACTAATGGAGCAAGCGCCAGTGCTGTGGGAGGCTGCGAAGTTCTTGCAGCTGTCATCGGTGCCCTTGCAGCAGGCTTCCTTGTGACCGGCTAAGACCAGCTTCTTTTGGCCCTTGGCATCGCGTGGGGCGTCGTCGTTTAATAAGATGCCACCCACAAAGCGCGTAGCAGCCGCGTTGCCAAAGTAGGATAAGGCAATCTTCACTAAGTCCATCGCCTTCTTGCAGTGGCCCATGCTCACAGGCACGATGTCGGCGTTAACTGCGTGGCAGATAGCAGCGTTAATCTCGTTTTGGTTGAACTTGTCAGCAACCACACCCTCGACGATCACGACATCAGGGGTCTTATCCTGAAGCAGACGGCTGTAGTTGGCCAGAATGGCTTCGATTAATTCACTCTGGTGGTTCTGGGCAATGTACTTAACGGCTTCGCACTTGGAAAGCGAGTAGCAGCAGTCCTTGTCGCAGACATTCTTGCAGGCATCTAAAGGACGGAATAAAGCGGCCTTGACACCCTTGTCTTGTAAGGCTTTGACCAGACCTAAGGAGGCGACAAATAAGCCATCAGACTTGCCTGCTGGCACCAGCATAATGGAACGTGGCACTTCCAATCTCCAACAACAATCAAAACGAACAAAGCAAAGCCGCAGAGAGCTGCAGCTTAAGTGGCAGAGCCATGGGGCTGACCAGTAGTTCTAGCGTGCGCTACAGGAATTCCCCGTGAGCGTATGGCTCAGAGCGTTTGCCTGCCCTTTAGAATAGCGCAAAAGCGGCCTTATTGCCCTTACTTTTTTGGGGAAAATGACAGCAATTGCGACTCAAGTCCCCTTAAGCGTGAGTGGCGAAGGTTTCTCACAAGTCAAGATAGGCCACACGGAGCTTTCCACTAAGCGCATGGCTGCGGGCTTTGTGGTCGGTAGCGGTGAAATTTGGGGTACAAATGGCGTAGATTTCCCGCGCTTGCCTAAACTGAAATGTCAGTTTGATTTTATTTATCAGTTTTAATAATGAGGTTAAAAAAGTTTAGTCGTTAGGGCTGGTAAGTGGGCACAGAGTGGTGGCGAAGCAGCCTCTTGACGTGAGCAACGCCATTACGCTCAAGTACGCTCAAGCCCGCTGTGGTCATTTCTCCTTACCCGAAGCGTAAACTGAGCTGAAGGCACCGGCACGATGACAGTGGTGATAATGAGCAAGCAACTTCCTTTAAGTGGTAGTCGAGCGCACCGGTAACACAGAAACTCCAGCGCCGTGGCTCATGGCAGGTATCCTAAAAACAATCTCCGCTGAGGGAGAACCACGCAGACGCTGCGCGCAATACGGTGATAAGGCTGCTTGAGCATGCCCACGAACTTAACACCACCACAGCTTTATGTTGCTCTTAGTGTGCGTCCATGCCCTGTGGATATTAGCGCTGTAAGTGGCAGTTATAGTGCTTACAAGCTGGTTTGGCGCATCTTAGTCAACCTGAGGGATACGTTGCTGACGCTCTGAGTTGATCTGTCAGCTTTTAGGAGCGCGGGTATGCTGCTTGAGCTAGCATGCAGAGCTGAAGAGCTTTTGCGGAGGCTGCCCTAGCGTCTCATGTGCAGGACTCATCTATGGCCACGGCCACTGTTTCTGCTTTGCTGCGGGGCGGGGGCTGTGCTATGCAGCGGGGAAGGTATTGCTGGGGCTGGTAGTGATGTCTCTTGCTGGGCGTTAGCCGCGAGAGGCGGTAGGGGCTTCACTGCTGCGAGCGTGGTTGCTTCGGTATAATGAGATGTCATAACGTTTATGGTTCTTTGCTGTGCCGTATGGCTAGCGTTTTTTCTGCGGTTTACATCGCCGCACCAATTACGCGTAAGCGCTCAGCGCACTTTCCTTTTCCCCTTGTCTGCCCTCTGTTTTCGCTGCTTGCATGATGCTCTTCTCCAAAATCATTAACGCTATTAAGCTGGGCTCGCACTATATGGACTTATGGCCTGATGAGCCTATCCTCATGGCTATCTTCCCAGAGATGCGCTACAAAAAGATGATGTCCTTAGGGCGTATAGTCTTACCACCGGTGGTCGCTTTCTTGGTATTTTGGATTTACTACACCTGTGGGGGCTTCTCTGGTCTGTACCTGCTCTTTACGCATCCGAGCTCAGGCTCGATGACGCTCTACCTTTCCATTGTCTCTGTGATCTTTATGATCCTGATCTTGTTGCAATTGCCTCTTTTAGGCGTGGTGTGGTTCTCGGTACGAGCCACGACGCCGCTCAATCAGCGCCAACAGCAGTTTTACTTTGACCTGATACAGAAGCTGGAGAAGACCCCAGCGCAAAATCCGACCATGCTCGACTTTATTACGGCCATTAATCAGGGGCTTAAGACCTTTAAGGACAAGGACTTTCTCGATCGGCTGTAGGCGCTTGTACGCTACGCTCTCTTCAGAGCAGCAGCTGCTGTAAGAGGCTGCTCGTGCACTACAAGGTAGAGCCAATATGAGGTAGTAGAGACTGAGGTGGAAAAGGCATTTCCGCGAACTTAAGCCACTACAAGGATTTCACAGCGGTCTATGGTACATGCTGTAAGTTAGCGGTGTTCCCACCTTACATAGTTATCTGGGCAGATGCCAACAACCATGTGGGAGCAGGTTGTTAGTGCTTCGAGAGCGTTTTCCCCCCTTGTTCCTTTAAAGTATTTTCCCCCCATGTTATTGGCTTAAAATCGGCCTTTTAGGTGGAGTTAAGCCCCTTGATGCAGAAACCTGATATGGAGCGTCGCTACCGCGACGTATCTTGAGGTAGGTTATGGCAAGTAGCTGTTCTCACACAAGGGGAAAACGCCTTCAGTGCTTCTTGAGTTTTTCGCCGCTACAAGAAGCTGAGGAAACTCGTAGCAGGGGCGGGCGCTGTTATGAGCCTATGAACAGAGCAATAAGCAGAGCGTAATGTGCGGTAGATGCGGGGGGATGAGGTTAGGTACAGAGGTATCGTTGGAGCTCAGGTGATGGCGCGGTGGTGGTTGTGTGGAGAGCGTTGTAAAGACGCAAAAGCCACAGACTTGCTGTGGCTTTGCTGTAAGTTGGTGGCAGTGCGTGAGCTTATCGCGCTGCTGGCTGCGGTGGCTGTTGCTGCACCGGAGCAGTGGCATCAGGAGTCTGGGCGTAAAGCTTAAACTCCTCCATCTTCTGTTGGTAATGTTGCAGGTCATTGCAGGAGGCTTGGTTGCCCACATCACAAGCAGCTTTATGGTACTTGTAAGACTCCTCGGCTAAGTTCACGTCCTTTTGGATATACGCCGCAGTAAAGGTAATGAGCGCCGCTTGGCGGCAGCCGGTGCCATCTTTTAAGGCGCAGGCTCTTTTAGCGTACTCTGAGGCTTTATTGAGGTCAGCATTGACATGCTTGCCGGTAAAGAAGATGTTGGACATCAAGAGGCAGCCGAAGGCGTTAGAGTGCGCACAAATGTGATCACCCCAAATCATACCCTTTTGGTAGTCCATAATGCCGTACTCTTCGTCGGTGAGCATCGTCAAAAGCAGCGAGCAGGTTTGCTTGTGCAGTGGCGAGTTTTCCTTCATAGTGTCGGCACAGATCTTCTCTAAGTGCGTCGCCGCGTTGCGATAGTCTTTGTTCTGCAGATAGATTTGCGCTAAGACGTTGCACTGCTCCAGCTGGCCCGCTTGGCAGGCTTTAATGTACTCTTGCTCACCAGTAAAGGCTTGCGCTGTAGAGCTGGTGCCTACTAATAAACCCAAAGCTACACCAGAGGCGAGCACCCAAGTGCGCGAATGTTTACCAACGATAGCTGATAACGGCGCAAGCAGAGAAAGCAGTTGAGGCATGATATCCATTCGGCGTCATGGGGTGCATTCCAGAGCGCCGCCTTTTGCAGAGACGAAACAACAGCCTCACGTGAGGCTATCTTAGGTTAGTGGTTAGAGATCGCAACAGCAGCTTGCTAGAGTAGGCTGCTCTAGCAGGGCAAGGTAAGAACAGCGATGTTGTCTTGAGCACAGGCATCGTGTTCACACTTAAGCGCTGGGACTTAAGTGCTATCAGGACAAAACACACAGCTGGAGCGCTACTAACTGCCTTAGTAGAGGGATGGCCGCGAGGCTATGAGGAGATTGTCTTGGGCTGTCTTAATTGTAGTGCGAAAAATGGGGAATGTTATCTTTAGTTGCAGAGCTGTGTTCTCTTTTGTGAGGAAATTCTCGCAAAAGCGAGGTAGTGTCCGTTTTGGGGTATACCTGCCCAATAATGGGGGAGCACCACAGAGGTGTTGAGGCAGCTCTTGACAGCGGAAAACACAGGTAGCAGCCAAGAAGTCTGCCTGCTATAGCGGTTTAGGGTGTGGGGAGCTTTAGGCCAGCATTAAGTGCGTTGCAGCGTGGTGAGACTGAGCACAGCAAGTGACGCAAGAGCAGCGACTACGTCAGCTAACGCTCACATGCAGATAAACATCAGGTGGAGGGCGCTAAGGCTGTAGGGGAAATCATGTGCGTCTTAGCAGCTTAAGGGCTGACTTTGTGCGTCTAAAGAGCCGTGAGGCAAAAACTCACTATAGCGGTAAGCTGCGCAAGACATGTAGCGAGGAAGTAGCAAGAGGTTGGTTGGGAGGAGCTTAGTGGAGTAAGGGGTAAAAGAGATTTAGGGGATGAGAGGGGAAGTAGCGCGGCAGGGATGTGGGGGCGTATCAGTGCGTAGCAGCGCCAGCTGCGCCGTGCACGGCGCAGCAACGCGCGCTTAAGCCTCTTAAGAGCTTGTAGCAGAGCTCTACTTGGTTCGGGCGCTGGCTTAGCTCTTAGTATTGGTCGCGATAGCGAGAACGCTTGACCTTCTCTGGAGGTGGGGGCGGGAGGATCTTGCCCATAACGTAGTGCGGAATGTTTTGGCTTAAGGCTTCTACAGGTGATGCTTGCAGCTTGTGGTAGCCCTGCGCTGAAAAGAACTTTAAAGCTACTGATGGAACCGCCGTGATAAAAGCGCGCACACCCTCTTTGGCCGCATGCTCCTCAAGCTCGGTCAGCATTAAGGAGCCGACACCCACGCGCTGGCAGAAGTAGCCTACGTAGAGGTAGGTTAAGTTGCACACTAAGCTTAAGTGCTCAGGGTTAGGCACCTCGGCACGAGAAAAGCCCAGCAAGTCCTCAACAAAGCCTTGCAGATACACCGGCACCTCGGCACTAATCGAGCCAAAGCCGCAGACTAAAACGTATGTGTGGGAAGTTGGCTTTTTCTTGAGTAAAGCCATAATGGAGTAGTTGTCTTCGAGACGATCCGTCCAGACAGCCTTATTGGTGCTCTTTGGTGCCCAAGCCTCACATTGTTCCGGTGTGTAGAATTGTCCACAGATGGTGTGCACAGTATGGTAGACCAGATCATTGATCTGCTCGTTGAATTCGGTGGTATAAGGCTTAAGTTCAAATACCATAAGAGCGTTCCCTTGATCATAGAGAGGGATAGGAAAATCTTCCGCTTCTCGAAGATGGTTATATTGTAGCTGTTTCCGCCAAATGATGATAGCCTGAGAGGCAAAAGATTGTGTGCAGGCGCAAACAGCGCAGGGGGCACTGTGACGGCGTTAGCAGGTAGTGTGGCTTTGCGCTGGTAAGCAGCGACGCTGCCCCTGTGACATGTTTGCCCCTTTACAAGAAATGAGCAGTGAGGAGGCTTCACTGCGTTAATATGCCGCTTACCATGCATGTAGCAGCGTAAGTATGAGCATGAGCGTGAGCTGTAATGATTATCAGCTCGAGCAAGCGTTGCCCCGCGTCAGCAAAGAAGAGGAGCCATCATGTTTGCATTTATCCTTGTGCGCAAAGCGTTGCGCGCTGTGACCTCTGTCGAGCAAGTCCTGCAAGCGCTTAACACCGCCCAAGAAATGACTTTGGCCATAAAGGACGAGCCGTACCCTTATGCCGTCACAGTTAACTATGCGCCAGTTGTACGCGACGACGAGCTCTATCTTCTCTTCCATGGCGCTAAGGCGGGCCGCAAGTTTACGCTGCTGAAGCGTGACCCTAACTGTGCCTTTACTATTACGCTACGCACTAACACGCTTATCTACCCAGATTGCCGCAGCACCAATCACTTTGCCAGCATCTGTGGTGAGGGGGAGGTGCTGTTTGTCGAGGGGGAGGAAGCGCTGGATGTGCTTGCAGATATGATGGCTTTCTACAAGGCTCCCATTGAGCGTGAGGCGCTCAAAGAAAAGATGCGACCAAAGCTGGCGGCAACGCAGGCCTTTGCGCTTAAGGTCAGTGCTTTGGCGATGAAGGTAAATGGTGAGGCTCTGGCTACGGATGATGGGCACATGCATCCGGCTACTGCCGAGCTTACTCCTAAAGAGTAGCTCTTAAGGTAATGCTCACATTAGCTATGCTCAGTAGCAGTGCTTTGCCCGCGCTGAGGAGGTGCTGTTGGTGATGATGAGTATTAGCGTGTTTAGCAGGGGCGGGCGCTGTTAGCTGTGCTTCTTTCAAGTAACGGTCTAAAATCCATGAGAGGTGATGTGAGCATGGAGCGCGTTAGCCGCAGTGCTCTTGCGTGGGAAAAGAGTGGAAAGGCAGTATGTGAGGTATGGGCGGTAGAGAAGGTCGTAAGTTAGGCTCAATTTGGGCTAAGTCGCGATTATTGCCCTGTGCACACAGCATAGTTCGCTTGCTTTGGCTACGCTGTGCACACAAGGCAAAAAGCTGATTGCGTCAGAAACGGCCACAGCTGGCAACCGCTGCTTTTCATGGTCACTAAAAGAGCCCTGCGAAGCGCTTGACCTAGAGTTGTCGGCGCATGCCCCACTCGTAAGAGTGGGGTTAGCCGACAGTTAGTATTGGGGCTTTAGCCAAGCACAGCGTACACACATCCTCAGCCTTTGAGGGATCGTTTTGTGGTACCAAGCA
>JAHLFE010000015.1 GCA_018884035.1 Candidatus Anaerobiospirillum pullicola | reverse complement strand
TCCTCAGAGTTTGGTGGATGTGGCTCCAACACTATCTCATGGTTGGTCACGCCAAACGCCATCACAAGGGACTACTGCTTGATCGCAGTGGTGATGCTGCTTTTGGTAACCACCAAACTCTGAGGAGAGCCAGAAAACGTGGCCTGTGACTGACTGCTATCCAGTGATCAACGTGTCTTTGTTTAACATGGGGCGCACTGATGTCACCTCCTTTGAGGCTATGTGTTAAAGATTGGTTGACGCGTATGAGCGTGTCGGCTTTCCTGTCAGCAGTTGCAAGGACATCACTTCTTTTACATATTTGTCTTCGGCGCTTGATAAATTAGCCAGAGACAGAGGTAAGCCGCTCGTGTTCTTGATCGATGAGGGGGATTATCCCCTTGCGATCAATCTCGACAAGCCACAAAGATTTGCTGCATTGCAGCAAGTGCTAAGTAACTTCTATGCTTGGCTGCGTTTTCAGGTCGATGCGAGATTTATCTTGGTCACCGGCATTATGCGTTATCACGATACCTCGCTGTTTACAGGACAGGACTTCCAAGACTTGAGCTTGGATCACGATTTTGCGGCATTGTTGGGCTATACCACAGAAGAGATTGAAGAGTGCTTTGGGCCCTATACGAAGGAAGCTGCGCGGAGAATGGGTATCACCTATAGTGAGGTGCTGGATAAACTGGAGCAGTATTACGACGGCTTTTGTTTTGACGAGGATGCCTCGATCAAGGTGTATTGCCCTTTCGCCGTTAACATGTTTTACTCCGTCCTGTATCGTGGCACTAACAAGGTGCCGCTGTTTAACAACTACTGGATGGACAGTGCAGACGCGCGCTACGATTTAGTTCCCTATCTGCGTTGTCAGGATATTTCGCCGCAGAAAATCATTGACCTCAGCACCAAAGAGTTGGTAATGACCAGTGATAAGTTGCGGGCTGTCAGCTCTCTTAAGGACGTGACCTTGAATCAGGTGTTGGTGCAGGCGGGCTATTTCTCGATTCAGGAGATTACTGCAGAGACCCGAGATCGGGCGCCAAAAAGTCGCTCTTACAGCTGTGGCATTACTAACCAAGAAGTAAGAGAAAAGTTTGAGCCCGTCTTGGCGAGCTATGTGGTGGGGTTCAAGGACAGAGAGGAGAATGAGGAAGGGTACAGCCTTGCACAAGCGCTAAGCGAGGTAAAACAAGGTCTGGCGCAGGGAGATATTGACCTCCTATGCGATAGCTTCAATCAGATCCTGTGCTATATGCGCTATGACACTTACAAGGCGAAAAAGGCGTTTTCTTCTAAGGCAAAGAGCATTGTCAAAGCCCAGCCCCAAGATCAAGAGCCACTCCAGGATCAGGATGAGGCACAGGATCAGGGGCAAGCGCAAGCACAGAGCTTAGGGCAAGAGCATAAGCCTGAGATTGAGGCTTTTTATCGCTCATTCCTCAAGTTGTCTCTGATCTTGGAGGTTATTTCTACCGAAGATGAGGTGGCTAATAACCATGGCCGCTGCGATCTGGTAGCTACCACCAAGGATCACATCTACATTTTTGAGCTCAAACGTCTGGACAAGAGGAGCAGATCTAAGGCTGCCATTACCAAGCTCTTTGATAAGGGCGAGCGCCAGATGTTAGTGAAGAGGTATGGCAACAACCTCAAAAAGGAAGGTAAGCCCATTACGATGGTGGTTTTGGTCATTTGCGATCTTTACCGCCAGCTTTGTGGGTGGCACTCCTTTAAGGTGAAGGATCCTTTGGGCCATCCTGTTGCTGTAGACCGGCATGAGGTTGTGCTCGACATGGAGCTGCAAGCTGCCGAGGCAAAGCAAGGCTTTGTCGATCCTGTTGAGATCGTGGTGCAAACCAAGACTGTACCAAAGCCAAAGGCCAAGCGCAGTAGCGGTGGCAAGGCAAGCGCGGCTCAGAGCCAAAAGCAGGTGTCACCAAAGCCAAAGGCCAAGCGCAGTAGCGGAGCCAAGGCAAGCGCGGCTAAGAGCCAAAAGCAGGTGTCACCAATGCCAAAGGCCAAGCGCAGTCGTAGCGCTAAAGCAGGCCCAGCAGACGCTCAAGAGTAGGCGGGCAACGGGAGAAATCTGTAGTGCTTAGCTGTAGTGCGGACGCCACGTGTGCTTATTGCAGCTTATGCCCTCACACAAGGAGCTGTGTGCTAGCGCTAAGAGTGGCTCTCATAGTACGCGGCCTTTACCGACCACTGCTTATACGCAAAGCGTTTCCCCTCAGGGCATCTTGCTGCGATTTTTCCTCATACAGCCGTGAGCACAATCCCCTAAGCAAGTACAATAAGCTCACAGCAGCTGACACCGCTTCCCTTTCCCTCTCCCTCTGGCCTCACCTCTGGCGGTGTTGCCAGGGGATAAGAGCTTGCAAACGCGCTCTCGTTGCTGCCTTGTACACCTTGCCTTGCTTACTTGCTTGCTTTGCAGCGTGAAGCCCCTGCGGCGGTTTTTGGGATATTCGCCATGCAATATGTTTTGAAGTTAACGCCGCTGGGCGTCCAACCCCATGTGTTTCGTGTCGTCTCGGTCGATGGTCAGGCTGACGTCGCGCACGTCTTAAACCTCTGCGATCTCTCCTTTGATTACGCGCACTACCCTGAGCGCTGCCTCTACTTTGCGCAAAATCAAAAAGCGGTGCAAGCATTAAATCTCGATCAGCCTGAGGTTGATGATGACCACTATGGTCCCGTGGCTACTGCCTTTGCCCCTTTTTGGCAGCGTAGCTTATACGTAGACAGCCTTGCTCTTAGCAAGTACGACCTGCAGGTGGAAAAGCGCGCCACTGTGCAGCGCTTTGATGAGCTCTTAGCAGGCTTTGCTGACCAGATAAATGGCGCTGTAGCGGTCGATACGCATCCTGAGGCGCAGAGCACTCACTTTAAGTTCCTCTACGTGGTGCATGGCGTGCAACACTTAGTCGAGGTGCTCATGGCCTCTGCTAAGCTCAATTGCTTCTTGCCAGCAACGCTGATGGGGGAGGGCTTAATCATTGATGATGACCCTTCCTGCCCTCTGTCCACCGAGCTTATTAATGCCTGTGTTGCCCAAGAAGAAGCAGCGCAGCTGTTGGTGGAGCCAGATTCCTGTGGCACGGATGTGGTTTCGGATGTGGGGGCGGTTGATAGAAGCGGTGACCCACATGTCAGCACGGTACAAGAGACGGGCTTAAACCTCAAAGTCTGCACCGCACGGATGCGCGCCTTAGGCGCCCAGCGCTCCGCTGAAAGTGCCAATGAGGCCTTAGTTCAAGCCGGAGCCAGTCCGCTGGTGATCAAAGCCTACTAAACTAAGGCGCAACTGCGGGTATAGCTGCTGCAACTTCTGCTGCTACAGCAGTTTTTGCTGTTACAGCAGTTTCTGCTGCTTCGTTGGCAGCACTGCTACCGCACTCAACCTTGCAGCCGTCACTTATGAGATCACTCTTTCCAAGTCGTCGTGAGACGAGATAGTGGAGAGGCGGCGTCGCCGTCATGCGGTCTTGCTTCTCATCATATGCCCCAGCTCGTGAGAGCACACTGCTGGAGCTCTGTGAACGTGAGTTCACCCCAAAGGAGTTAGGATTATGTCCTTAATCATGCTCAAAGACATCACTCTTCCTCAAGAGTTTGTCACCCCAGCCCCACAAAGCGCAGAGCAGCTGCAGCACGATCAGAGCTTGTTTGCTGCCGCCAAAGAGGCCATTAAAAAGCACAACGCTCTGCTCATCGCGCACTACTATACCGCTCCGCTGATCCAAAAGCTGGCCGAAGAAACCGGCGGCTTTATTGGTGACTCTTTAGAGATGGCGCGCGTCGGTAAGGACAGTCCGTTACAGACCATTGTGGTGGCAGGTGTGCGCTTCATGGGTGAAACGGCCAAGATCCTCTCTCCTGAGAAGACCATTCTTATGCCTGACATGGCCTCCGAGTGCTCGCTTGATCTGTGCTGCCAAGCGGCTGATGTCAAGCGTGTGAAGGCTGAGCATCCAAACGCTACGGTGGTCGCTTACGCCAACACCTCGGCTGAGGTGAAGTCGCTGTCTGATTGGATTGTGACCTCTTCCTTAGCTGTGGAGTTAGCGGACTACTTAAAGGGCCGTGGTGAGGAGATCCTGTGGTTACCAGATCGCCACTTAGGCTCGTACATCGCCAACAATGCTCATACTGATGTCTACTGCTGGCCAGGCCGCTGTGTGGTGCACGATTCCTTTGATGCTGCCGCCATCAAGAAGATGAAGGAAGAGAACCCTGGTGCCAAGCTCTTAGTGCATCCAGAGTCGCCTGCTGAGGTGGTGGCCTTAGCCGATTGCGTGGGCTCTACTTCGCAGCTTCTGGCTTTTACCAAAAATGACAGTGCGTCGACCTACATCGTGGCCACTGAGCGCGGTATTTTCTATAAGATGCAGCAGGCTAACCCACAGAAGACCTTTATTGAGGCGGGTATTGCCGCCCGTCAGGGTGTGTCCTTAGACGGCGCCAAGTGCCCATGGATGTCTTTAAACTCTATGGCTAAGATCATTGAGTGCTTAGAGAGCACGGGTGAGCAGCGCGCTGCGCATGAGGTGCAGGTGCCTGCAGCGGTGCGTGAGGGGGCCTTAAAACCATTAGACCGCATGCTGGCGTTTGCTGCGGCCTTAAAGTCAGGTTCGGTGCCATCTGACCTGTAGTTGTTAAGAGGTAAGTCCAGCGCCTCGACATCCAGAGCTGCGGCATAGAGCCGCTTTGTCTGTTGGGCTTGCCTACTTGCTCTTTTACCAGCTGGCAGCTTGCTTTGCTCTTGGCAAAGTGAGAGGCTGCCAGCAGGTTAAGCAGCGCTGCTTTAGCTCCTGTACTGCTTTCATCTGCTTTTGCTCTTTTGAGCTGCTCTCTTGCTTTTGCTTCCAAAGGAACGCTCCGCTATGCACGGTGTGATTACCACTTACGACTCTAAAAAGGGCACAGGCCGCATCCAAGGCGATGACGGCTTCATGTACTTCTTTGACCGTGATCATGTGGCCCGTCAGGAGGAAATCGCCTCGCTGATGATGGAGATGGAAGCTGACTTTACACCGGAGACAGAAGGCGAAAAGCACATTGCGACCGAGGTTAAGCTCACCTATCCAGAAAAAGCACAGGACATGGTGCGCTATTACAGCGAGCCTCCAGAGTTCCTGTGCGCTAAAGAGGATTTAGTGCCTGGCTTTGACGTGCTCGATCGTGGTATTTACTCTATTTTCCGCAGTGAGCGTACTGAGGAAAAAGCACGGCGCATGCTGATTCGAGATTGCCTGAACTATGGGGCTAACTCCTTAGTATCGTACCGTGTGGAGCGCAAGCTGAAAAACGCCATGGGTAATGGCTTTGAGGTGTTTACCTGCCATGGTGTGCCGGTAGTTTTAGGGCGTTTAAACCCTAATGGCGAGATGCGGGCAGAAGACCTCAAGCATCGCCTCAATCAGGACAAAATCAAGCGTGCGCACGACATCATTGTGAACACGCGCATCGGCAAAATGGTACTAAAGGTCTTAGGTGGCATCTTGCTGATTATCTTTACCATTGGCTTTATCGTCAGTGGTGGCCTCTAACGCAAGCAGTGTCAGCTGAGGCGTTGACAGCGTCAAGGGATGAAGGCCCTAGCCTTCTCAGACCATGGAAAGGAAAAGCCCTGACAAGAGCAGGTAAGTGGCATGGCCAGCACAGCTGAGGGGTGGCAAAGCACACCTGCTGCGCTCGCGTAGGTTACATACGGCCGCATACCAGCGGTCTTTTACTTTAGAGTAGGGCCTTGCTGTTACGCTGCTCCTAAGAGCATGGCGCGCATAGCGGTCATGATGTGCTGTAGCCACTGGTGGTCGTTGCTCTATTCTTGTTTTGTGCGGTGGTGTGTTGAGACTGTAGGGTATGGTAGGGCAGAGCAGGGGCATGACTAAGATTGGGTGGTCAAACGCAGAGTGCCGTAACAACCACCTCAGGTGGGGGGAGATGCTCTCATCCTGCGTGTAATCAGTGAAGCGGCCACTTGCAGCTTATTTCCCAGAGCACGTTAGCTCCTGTGGTGGCGGGCTTAGTTTGCGGTGATGGTTCGTGGGAAAGAGCAGAGCGTGCTTCAGCTTTACATCATCAGCGTAGAAATAAAAAAGCCCCGTCAAAACGGGGCCTGTAGTTACTGTGCCTTTCTACGAATAGCGCTCATGGGCAGCGCTTAAGTAGCTGCACATTGGAGCAGAGCACGCCCCCATGCGGGGGCTGCAAGTTGTGCTCTTGTGCTCTTGAAGTCCTTACATGAACTTCTTCTCCGCGTGAGCGATGATCTCGACTAAGCGGTAAGCATCGTTGCACTCGCGGATCTTCTTTTGCTCATCCTTGTCATTGAGGATTAAGCCTAAACGGCCAATCACATTGAGGTGAGCGTTACCGTCATTGACGCTAGCCAACATGAACACCAGATCACATGGCTGACCGTCTGGAGCGCCAAAGTCGACCTTGCTGTTGGCATTGACCTTCGCAATCACCATGCTGGTCTTCTCAATGAGATCAGACTTGGCATGAGGCAGCGCAATACCATCCGCAATGCCGGTAGGGGCTTGAGCTTCACGTGCCATGATCGCTTGATAGAAAGCGTCTTCATCAGTAGCTTTGAGCTTGCCCGTCTCTACTAAGACATGCACCATTTGCTTGAGGAGCTCTTCCTTGCTGCTTGGCTTGACGTCGATTAAGATCGCGTCCTCGCTGATAGCAGCACGCACAAAGCGGGAGCTTTCCTTCTTGGCCTGCGCCGCATCACGCGAAGCTTGCAGAGCAGTCAGCATGTTCTTGTAGAAGTCGCCGTTTAACTTGTAGTACTTGATGTACAGGAGCAGCATCACTAAGAGCACGATCGAGGATGCTACGAACATCACGATACGCAGACCTAATAAGGTGCCCTCAGATTGCACGGCGTTTGGCACATAGCCAACTAAGGTTAAGGTTAAGCCCGAGAGGAAGCCAGCTAAAGCAGTACCGAATTTCACGGTCATGGTCTGCATCGAGAACACGATCGACTCAGAACGGGTGCCTAACTTGTACTCACCATAGTCCACGGTGTCAGCTAACATCACCGTGGTGGACACTAAGGAGTAGGCCACACCTAAGGAAGCCACAACGTAAGCGATACCACCCATGACTAAGCTGGTGCCGGCGAAGAACATGCCGGTGTAACCGCAGATCATGAGTAAGGCCGAGCCGATATACACGAAGCGGCGAGAGGTAGCAATTACGAGGTATGGGAAGGTGATGAAGGCTACTAACTGGCAGACAGCACCGGCACCCATGAAGATAGGGTAAACGGCTTCATTAACCAGCACGTAGCGGAAGTAGTAAAGGATAGTGCCATTGACGAGGTTCTGACCAATCTGCTGAATGATGGTCATGATGATGATGATCAGGAGCTGATCGTTCTTGACCAGAATCTTGACCATACTGCCAATGGTGATCTTCTGACGCAGTGGAGTCGACACGTGCTCACGAATGTTAACAACGCAGATGATCTCCAGAATGATGAAGGCTACGCAGACAAAGATCAGGAAGTTACGGAAGGCCTCGGAGCGGGCACCCACATCAGTCGAGCCAGCTGCCAGCCAGGTAATGATACCTAAGCCGAAGATGGTAACAAACTGACCGCCAAACATAGCGCCGGTACGTGGGATCACGGACATCACGTCACGTACTTTCGAGTCACTAGAGAATGACGGAATGAACGACCAATAAGGGATATCCATGATCGTGTAAGACATGCCCCACAATATATAGAATATTGCGCAGTAGGCCATGGCTTGCGTCATGGAGAAATCAAAGAAGTAGATTGGGTTAGTGAACAGTAAGATAGCGATTACGGAGTTTACTAAGGTACCAATCAGGATCCACGGACGGAACTTACCCCAACGGCTCTTGGTGTTATCCACGATCCAGCCCATGATTGGATCGTTAAAAGCGTCCCACAGACGTGCGATCAGGAAGACCACGCCTACGAAGGCAGCACTGACACCCACTACGTCGGTAAAGTACACCATCAGGTATACGGCCATTGCTGCGTAGGCCATATCCTTACCTACAGCGCCGAGGCCAAACGATACTTTCTCACGTAGTGTAACTGGACTTTCGGCCATCACACTTCTCCTTTGTATAGGATATACAAGCTTAGAATAAGCGGCTCTTAAGGTGTGACGTCGAGTCGAGGGGGCAGATGTATAAGGGGTTAACTGCTAACGCAGGTAACTCTATACACAAAATGCACGAGGGAAAAGAGAGGCTAAAGAGGCTTTGGCTTGGATCGCAGCACGAAGCAGCTCACATTTACCCATTGTTGTTGCACGCCACAGCTGATGTTTTTCCGTGTGGGAAGTCAGCGTGGTGCACATACACCAATCGAACGAGGCAAAGCCATATTGCCGCTTAAGTGTGGTACTTAGCGCTTTACAGCTTGGGCCTTGGTCTCTTGGTACCCGACTGCCGACCATGGGTCTAGCATGTGGTAAAACAGCAGAGACATTAGAGCTCGCTTATTGTCGTTCGGTCGTCGCTTTATCCAATTCAAGCTACCCAAAGCCGAGGTGCCGTGACAGTTAATTTCCGTTTAGGTGTTGCTTTACTCTGACCCACTTGCAAAAGGTCACAAAAGCCCTAAGGAGGGGATACTGCAGGCTTGTAGGCGGTATGGGGTAAGTTCTTGTGTTACCGGCATTTGAGACGGTGAGAGGTAAGTAGAGCAACAGCGTAGGTACAAGAATCCTGTGCTGCTGTCGTTTTAGCCTCACCACTAAAACGCTGGTAGTCCTCCTCACAAGAGCGAATCTGCTACCGAAACAAAATACGCATGCGTAATGTAGCCGACTCGTCGCACAAAAACTGAGCGCTAGCCTGCATTTTTTGGAAATGGTTGTACAAAGATGAGCGCTGGATCCCATATTTAGGGCATAGCAAGCAGGTGTGGTGACAGCAAGAACAGAAAACAGGTAGTAGCGAGGTAGTAAGAGGTAGAGGCTGTCTGCAGATAAGCTGCCATCACCTTTAGCGCTAACACTAACCCTATCCTGTGGTGCCGGTGGTGGCTGCCGTTAAGCGCTATTTACTGGCGAAGGGAAGGGGAGATGGCAGCGCTAAGATCAGGGTAATGCTCTCTGCTGTTTACCGCTTGGTGCCACCACGCCATAAAGGTACCAGTGGCTGGCGCCAGATAGCAACGCCGATCAGGATAAGTACGCCTTGCAGGATAAATTCCCCTCTGCCCTAAAAAAGAGCGCAGCTATGTTGCTTTCTGCCCTGTACTTAGAATAAGCTATAGGTAACTGAGGTTAGATTAATCTAATCTCAGTTAGATAATGCTTTTAGCTTGTTTGGTTGAGGCCAGTGCAGTATCTGGCGGTGGAGGAGCGCTCCGATGAGCGTATCTTTAGGAACAATTGTGGTGTTGGCAATCATTGCCATACCATGTTACTTTGGCGCTAAGCGCATTGCGCGCTCGTTTTCGCGTAAGGGCGGCTGTGGCTGTGATGCGGGCAGCTCCTGTCATTGTGAGGAGCAATCACCAGTGGTGACAGGGGCAAAGGACGAGAGTACCCAGTGTTGCTGCTGTCAGCAGCATGATGGCTCCTGCTGTGATGAGGCAGGGCACGAGCATGAGGGTAAGTTCAATGCCAACTGCACGCATGAGAACAGTCTAAATGGCACCAAAAAGTGCTGCTGTAACGAGAAGTAGGGGGGTGGGAGCGCTTGTCTGGTCTTGAGAAAGACAAATAGTGGAGGCGGTGCAGAGGAAGGTAGCAAGAGTTGCGGCTTGGGGCTTAGTGTGTAGGGACATAAGGGGGTGAGATAGAGATCTGCTGACAGCGGTGAGGGCCTAACCTGCTGTTTTAGGCTCGCCTCAGAGTTTGTCAGTGTTTTGGCTGTGTGCTCGCGGCTAGGTTGCGTTATCTTGAGTCATAAGCGCTACCACCACCATCATAATCATCATCATCACCACATGCGGTCATCAGGTAATGGCGTCACTTGCTGTTACTGCGTGTGGCTACCTCTGCCTCCACTCCCCAGACCACAATTCCGCACGTTGCTATGAAGCTGCTCTCTGTGCCGTTAGTAAGGCCCTTAAACCTAAACTGCTTAACACAGGTGGGCTGCAATTTTGTTTGCAGAGTGTGCGGCTGGGCGCAAAACCAAGACAGCTTTATGCAGCTACGCTCTCGCTGTGCTAAGATAACAACGTTTCTTTAGGATTTTTCAGCCTAAAACTACCTCCTTTTAAGACCGCAGCTGATTACTGCGGAGCAAAGAGGGCCTTTTCCCGCTCACAAGGCGAGTAAAGGCCCTCTTTTTATTTTCTGTACAGCCCTTCGCGTTTACACACACTTCCCCGTCCCGTCATCCTCCCCATTACCACAACAGATCTAAAGGAGCGCTTAGACCCGATAATGCGGGCGCGGCACAGCCGCTTAAATCAGCTGTTCAGTATTACCACCGACCGTGAGGAGGTCTGGGATAATTTTGGTCAAGCTGATAAACCCATGGTTTATGGGCATATATCAGACTCTTTCGAGGTAAAGCTTGAGCGCAAAGTAATGCACTTTACCTCAGTTTTGTGGCATAAGTCCCTTATTTTGGCCCATATTACCTTTAAGTTTGTGACCAAGAAACGCCTTATTTATGCCCTTTGTAAAAATTAAGCTAGACATCCTCACGATCGTTGTAACTCTGTGCGGTTGTTATGCACCCCATGTGAGCTGCTGATACGCAAGATAAAGGGCCTCACACTTTTGGTAGTGCTCATTGTTACCGCACAAACTAAAAAAGCGCAGGCCCCTACAGACCTGCGCTTGGAACTACTTTGCTGATAGGATCACTGCGCTCTCAGCCTGCTACCTTGCTTGCGATGCCAAGCAGCAGGTGGTGTCCTCACATGATGTCCTCACCCTGAGAGCTGCAATGATGGAGGTGTGTTATGGCAAGAACTTTCGTTAAGGCCAAAAGATCCTGCCGCCGTTGTTGAAATCTAAGTGTTAGTCAGTCAGTTTGGTGGTTAGTTGGTGCCATTGGCAGCCAGCTGGTCGTTGTTGCTGTTGCTCTCGCTGCTTTCGCTTGGCTCTACTAAGGTACGACGCTTGAAAGCACCTTGGAAACCTGGCTGCTTAACCTTAAGTAAGAAGGTCAGCACAAAGGCAAAGAGGTAGAGTCCTGCGTAGGTATAGACCACACCAGCCACGCCAAAGTGAGGCAGAATTAGCACAGCAATCGCAGGAGCCGCAAAGTTAGAAGCACCAGCCGCTAAGTTGTAGACCGATATGGCCGCACCCTTATGCTGTGGCTCTAAAGTCGTCAAGATTGGAGTGATAGCCACAAAGGCACCAACGAACCAGCCTAAGAGCACCGCTGGAATGCAGGCCATAAAGAAGCTGTCTGGGAAAGCCTGTGGAATGAAGTAGAAGAGCAGTGTGGAGCCCGCCATACCGAGGCAGCCCATGTAGCGGATCACATTAATCCAGCCCATGATCTCATTCATGATGCCCCAGAAGACGTTGGAGAAAATGGTGGTGGCAAAGAACACCGTCCAAATGAGCAGCCAGCGGTCAATCGTCCAGCCCAGCTCGTCCACGAACATCATTGGCATGATGACGGCAAAACCAAAGAGGGACAGGGTGTTGATGACGCGGATGATAGCAGCGTAAGTGACGTGTGGATTGCGGAAGAGCTTGACGGCAAAGAGCAGCTCACCAAACTTTTCCTTAGCGCTCATCTTGGACTTGTCAGAGTTGCGCAGGTGCTTTAAGCCAAAGATTGCGGTAGCAGCACCGGTCACAGCAAAGATTAAGGCCAGCCATAAGGTACCGTACTCACCAATCATTGGGATGGTTAGCGATGGGATAAAGCTGCCCACCACGCCAATACCAATGGAGTACACCGTCCAGAACCAGCCTAAAGCAGGGCTTACCTGACGAGGGTTGACGTTTTGGACAATACCCACCACAAAGGAGTAGAGGAAGAGGGGATAAGCAAGGCCGCGTAAACCGTAGAAGAGAATGATCAGGCCGTAATGTGCTTCAGCTAAGCCGAAGTAGAGGAAGCACACATGGAACAGTACCCAGAGGAGGGCACCGATACGCATGGCACGGCGCACGGTAATAAGCTCGGCTACCACACCCGAGCTCCATGCTGAGAGAGCAGCGGCTAAGCCGTAGATGGTGAAGACTAAGGATGCTTCGGACTTGGTGTAACCTAAGGTGGTGATGTACTGGGATAAGAAAGCTAACTCAAAGCCATCACCGGTCATAAAGAGGGCAATGGCGATGTAGCCTGCCATGAGAGGGCGCGGTAAGCCTAAAAAGGTCTTTACCAGAGGTAAAGAAGAGCTGGTGTCGGACATAAAAGACAATCCTTGCTGCATAAGCTGCGTCAGAGCATGGAGACTAAGCGCGAGACTGTTTGCAGTTGCAGTATGGGGTGCAGCAAAGCGGAGGAGCGGGTGCAGCCTCCGCTTTTTGTCAGGGAAAATACGTCACCTCTACCTCAAGGGCTTAGCAAAGAGGTTCCTTTGACGGAGGTAGAGGAGACGTAGGATTACGTGCGTGGTGTACCCCGCCTTGCAGGTGGTGCCCACAGGGCGTGGTACAGCACGCGCCACGTAATCTGGTGCTAAAGAGCAGTGTCGCCCTTTGTGGACTGCACACTGTGGTGGCTCCAGCACAGTGCTGGCGCCACCGCGCTCGCGTACAGCGCAGGTTTTTATGGTGTTGGGATAGTACCCCGCTGTAGCGGTGCGCGCTGATGGCCATTACTGGCCTTGAGGCCATTATTGGCCTTTAGGCCATGACTGGCTTGTTGGCCAGACTGGCCTGTGGCAGGCTGCCTACCTCAGAACAGCCTGTAAAGCAGCCTTATTTGAAGGCCTGCACAAAAGCGTAGCGCTCGCGTAAGTCAGATACGAACTTGTCCTGACCACTCACCTCAGCAAAGAGCAGCTTGGTGTTAGCAAAGGCCAGCACGGGATCAGAGGCGGAGGTGACGCTGTCAGCCCAGCTCTGATCAAAGGAGCTGTCCTGATACTCAAACTTGATCTTGCCTGCCTTTAACATGAAGAGGAAGTTGAGGTAAAGCGCTGGGATTAAGACCACACCCTTTGGGTCGACGCCTAAGCGATAGCAATCTAATAAGGTAGGCTGCACAAAGGAGATGAGCTTAGAGAAGCTATCTTGGGCAATACGCTGTAAGGTGTCGCGGATGTGATCGTTCTTGAAGCGGTTTAAGACCTCATCACGATAGGCCTCGACGTCGATGCCGTGACCTTGAATGCATGGGATCACCGATTGGGTCACATAGTCGTGAGCAAGTTGGTAGATTTCAGGATCGCGTGCACATTCAAAGACGAAGTTGTAGCCCTTAATCACGCCTAACAGGGCCAAGCAGGTGTGCGAGGCATTGAGGATACGCAGCTTGGCATCCTCATATGCCATCACCGAATCCACCATCTGCACGCCCGCCTTCTCTAAAGGTGGACGCACGGTCTTGAACTTGTCCTCGATCACCCACTGGAAGAAGCTCTCGGACATCACTGGGACGCAGTCATCAGCACCGGTGTATTGCTTGATCTTTGCAGGTAAGTCCTGAGATGGACGTGGGGTAATACGGTCGACCATGGTGTTAGGACAGGAGGTGTGCTCCTTTAAGTAGGCAAGCACGTCCTGTTGGCCGGTGAGCTCTAAGAACTCAGTTAAGCCTTGCTCAAACTTCTGGCCGTTCTCCCGCACGTTATCGCAGCACAGTAAGGTCACATCACCCGCACCGGCAGCTAAACGGGCCTTGAGGATGTGAGCCACCACACCGTAGATGGTAGCGGTGCCACCCTTTAAGTCGGTGGCGATAGCCTCTTGCTCTTGCATCAGCTTGAGGTTGTTATCGAGGTAGTAGCCAGCCTCGGTTACGGTAAAGGAAATAACCTTGGTGTCAGCTAAGGCGCCCTCAGCGATTAAAGCTGGCACCCCAGAGGTGAAGGGGATGACCTTAGATAAGGCCTTGATGGTCACGAACTCGCGCTTACCCTCAGGAGAAACCGTCTCTAAGGTGTAGTGCAGGTTCTGCTTCAGTAAGCCGTGGACGGTGAACTCAGCGTCGTCGCGGATGTTGCCTGCCTCAAAGCTCCAGTCGGTGACTCCTTGCTCTAAGAGCTGATTGAAAGCGTACTCCTGGTGAGCGCGGTGGAAAGAACCTAAACCTAAGTGCAACCAAATGTTAGCCATAGTGCTAATCCTGTTTTTCCCTGACGTAGTTCATGACAGTTCCAGAGTGGTACTGCCATTTTTTGCTTAGCGGTTTTGCTTAAATCTTTTTCGTAACCGTTATGCATAAGTTGTATTATAAAGTTCAGCGTTGGAAAAAAAGTTAACTGAGTCACACTTTGCGCAAAAGGCGGTTTGCTGTGGAGTAAAAGCAGATAAATAAGCCAAAAGCTCTGGTGATAAAAGCAAGTGGTGTGAGCGTTATCACGTTTTCTTGGGGTGGGGCGGGCGCTGTAAAAAGGGTGGTAAAGGGAGGGCAAAGAGCGGTAGTAGAGCGCTGGGAGTTTCTTTTGGCGTAATGCCACAAGGAAAAGGCGGTAGCACATGCCTTACTAGGACAACAGGGCGGTGACGATGCGCTGGCGATGGCTGTGTCTGTGGGGAAGGGGCTGGTGACGGTAGTTTTGGTTGAGGTGGTGCCTGCGCTTGCTGTGAGCACTGTGCTTGGAAACGACTGACGTAATAGCTGACGGAATTTGAGGCAAGCAGGCAAGCAACACCTGAAGATAGGCTCTATTGCTCCTGCACCATGCATCTTAAGGAGTGGAACGGTACCAGCATGTAACCTTGCAGCCGTTACTTAAGAGCTCCCTTAAGTCTTGGCGCTAGAGGATTGTTGGCGGTGTGGTAAAGGATGGTGAGCTCTGGGAGCATGCTCACGAACCTCAAAGATACGGTAAAAAGCAGGGAGCAATAACCATATCCCTCAGGGTGGTGGCGGTGGTGGCGGCGCTCAAGATGGATGAAGCTGTGCAGCAGAGTAGTTATCACCGGCAACAGGCAATACTCAGAGCTTTTGGCCTCTTGCTGGGTGGGATTTAAGCGCAGGTATCCTCTGGCAGAGGATGCTTAAACGGAAGGTAATGGCAGGCAGGGCCGCTGGGCTATGAGCAAGGGGCGGGGCTCTTAGCGCTGTGGTTAAAGCGCTGGCGCTGTGGACATAACGCGCTGGCAGCTGATGCTGCTGATACAGCGGATGTATGGGGTTTTGCTTGAGGTTTGCTGTAAGGCAGCTACTGTTTGGGATTGCAGCTTTTGCCCATATAGTGATAATACTGCTCGACTTTTGCCAATGCATACTGCGTTTTGCGCTAAAGTCTTAGGCTCTACTAAGACGGCGGTTACAGCTCTCAGTCTGGTAGAGAGCTGAACTACAGTTTGGATTGAAGCTCACGCTATGCTGGAAAACTACAAAAAGCTCAAAGAGAACTTCTACATCATGGGCGGCCATATGGCAGACGATATGTGTCAAGGCTCGCTCCCTGCGATTTTGGCTTTCATGTACCAAGAAGGGCGCCTCACCTCATACGCTGACGTGGCTTTCATCATTATGGCCACCACCATTGTGAATGCCTTAATGCAACCGCTTACAGGTCTGTGGGCTGATCGCAAGCCTCGGCCATATCTCATGTGTCTCGGTATGGTGGTCGCAGCCTTGGGCATCATGTTCATGGGCTTTGTGGAAAACTTTGCGCTGTTGTTGATCTTAGCCGCAGTCAATGGTTTTGGTGTGGCTACCTTCCATCCGGCAGCAGGTAAGTTAGCCAACCTCTTTGCTGCTGGGCAAGTCGGTCGTGGTATGAGCATCTTCTCTGCAGGCGGTAATTTTGGCTACGCTTTAGGTCCATTGCTGTTCACTGCTGGCTATATGGTCATGGGCTTGGACGCGACGCTGCTCATCGGCATTCCAGCCTTTATCATGGCGGTGATCTTTATCCGTAAGAACGCGCTGTATGAGCAAGTCTCGGCACAGGCTGCACAACAATCTCAGGGTAAGAACCAAGCCGAGCTCCCTCAAGAAGACTACAAGGGCACCTTCTTTTTGCTGCTTCTCGTGTTTGCGCGCTCTGCCGGTATGTTCTCCCTTTCAGCGTTCATCCCGCTGTACTTCATTCATGTGCTCAATGAGCCAGATACCCTCTCGACGCTCACCAATAGCGCGATTGTAGTCTGCGGTGGTGTTGCTACCTTAGTGGGTGGCACTTTCTCCGATCGCTTTGGCTTTACTCAGCTGACGCGCTGGACATCTTTCTTAGCAGTGCCTTTTGGTCTGCTGTTTTTGCTGTGCTCCAGTGCCTCTCTCGCCTTGCTGTCGCTCATGGTTTTATCTTTCTTCTATTACATGGCGATGTCGCCTATCGTCGTCATTGGGCAGAAGTTGTTGTGCAGACACTTAGGTTTAGCTACAGGCTTAACCGTGGGCTTAGGTATCAGCTTTGGTGGTCTGATTGCTCCTGTCTTAGGTGCTGTGGGTGACCACTGGGGCTTAACTGTGGCTATGGAGACCATTGTTGGTATCTTTGCGCTGGCAGCACTGTTATCACTCACGATTCCTGTAGTTAACCAGCGCCAAGCAGCCAAGGCTAAAGCACAGGCTCAGGCGCAACCAGAGTAAGGAGCAAGTGATCTAAAAAGTGAGCTTTGCTCAGAGTTTGGTGGAGACCACAACGTAGCCTCATACATTTAGGTAAGAACATGAGCTGTGGTTATGGCGTTTAAGGTTAGCCACCTAAGAGTAGTATGTTGGCTCTACCCACCAAGCTCTGAGGAGCACCTAAAAAGTGACTGCTGCAAGGTTAAGTGAGGATACGCCCCACATCGTAAGATGAATGGTGTTGAAGAGCCAAAAGCACCACCTACGCTCTTGGGTACCATATGTGCTCAGGGGCACTACCTGTGATCATGGGGGATACTTGTGCTCCTATAGAGAGCTGCACGGGTGTTGCGCTGCTCTGCTGAAGGGGCGGGCGCTGCCCTGTGAGCGTGTGCTCTTGTGTCCTTTCTTTTGAGCTGTTGCCCTAGCACGTGAACATGCTGACCAAAAGCTGCACTCTAAGCTTGAAAATGGGGACAGCACTAAGTCACTGCGCTTTTCTTTGCGGGGCAGCTTAAAAGCGCGACTTGCTGTTAGTGCGGTGGCGCAGGTATCACTTAAGCGCAGTAGCTCTGCTGTCGTAGAAAGCAAAAGCTCTTATTTAAGCCAAAAGTGAACAGGCTCGTAGCTAAGCACCGCGCTAACCTAGTCTTTTTTTCTCAGTTGCGTTATTCTAAGCTCTACGAGATAAGCTTTTGTTGCACGCCCGCACCTTGCTAAATTCTGCGGCGCTTTAGGTGTTAACAGCCTAAAGCATGATGCGCGACAATAAAAGCCACTGCTAGGACATGCTTTTGTTACACGCGCCCTGATGCGGTCGAGGTTATCTCTACAGGTGGCGTGTTACGGCCATCGTTTTCACAGTGCAACAGCACAGCCTGCTCACAAAAGTAGGCTGTTGCCGCGCCTGCGTTTGCTGTTGCTGACAGTTGCGCTTACCACACCGTGTATAGGCGTACAGTAAAAAGGTAACAACTTTCAAGCAGGTTCTTTGAGGGAAAGGAGAGCTATGCCAAACAACCAAGATTCGGTATATAGCCAAGTTGGTGACCTGACTGAGGAGACGTTGCAAAAGTTGGAACGCAGCGGCTTACGTATGACGGTGCAAAGACGTCATATCATCGATATCCTCACCAAAAGCCAGTGCACCTCCCCAAAGGAGCTGTGGTATGAGGCGCGGCGCTATGTCCCTGATCTGGGCATCGCCACAGTCTATCGCCTCATTAATCGCTTAGAGCAAATTGGTGTGCTGGCCAAAACCCGTAACTTAGGCTTAACCCATGTTGAGCCAAAGCTGGGGGTGATTAGCAACAGCGAGGGCCAGATTGTACGTACCCGTGCCCGCTTAGAGCTCTCTGAATTGGTGCGCCTAGGCTTAATCTCCAGCGGCGTCATCGGTCATAACAACAAAATTGAGCTCTCCTTAGTTGGTGAAAACGTTAACATTGTGATCACTTCCTAAGCGTAGACTGTGCGTTGGGTGGTAGTTTGTTCTGGCCTTGAGGCGCCTACCAGTCTCTTCTGTAGAGGAGGCTAAAAGTGCAGCAGGGACATTTTCTGCTGCGCGTTTGCTGCGCCTTATGTACTGTCCAAGATTGGAGTTGCTATGGATTTGGAGAAGCCAAACCCGATTACTGCTTTAGAAGCGGTGCCGGAGCCTGTGCATACCAAGAATAATGGCATTGCGGAATCAGGAGAGACTTACTTAGAGACTATCCTGCTCATCCGTGAGCGCACCCAGAGTGGCTTGGTACGTGCGGTCGACATTGCCAATGAGCTGGGGTTCTCTAAGCCTAGTGTGTCTCGTGCTTTAGGCCAGCTCAAGGAAAAGAAGCTCATTGTCATTGAGCAATCGGGGGCCATTATCTTTACCCCTGAGGGCTTAGCCTACGCCAAGCGAGTGTTTCAGCGGCACCGTGTGCTGACTTACTTCTTACGTTACGTGTTAGAGGTGCCTGCGATTCAGGCCGAGCGTGATGCTTGCCGTATGGAGCATGTGATTTCTGATATGACCTTAGAGCACATCATTGATTACTTAAAGGGGCATAACATGCTGCCTGAGGACTTAACCTACGAGTGTTAGGAACTCACACAAAAGCACGCAATAATGGGGGCCTTAGGGCCCCTTTGTTGTTTTTGTGGCCTGCGGCTAAGACAAGCAAGCTCACAAGCGCAGGTCTCGCCATTGCCCCAAGCTCCGCGCAAGATAGCGCTATCCCCTTCACGTTAGCATTGAGGTTCTTAAGATACGGCACCGTGTGCCGCATGGTGCTCTCTTAGCGGTGCTAAGGATAGAGGGCACACTGTTCTACGTTAGAGATGGTTGGCCACCACCACCACTTTACCCTCGAGATACGGTGCTGTTGCGTCGCTTGTTCCTTCCAGAGAATCAATGGGAGTAGTGGCTTTTTCTCTGTGCGCTGAAAAGGGCGGCATCACACCACCAAGAGTGATCAAGCGCAACGCTATGAGCCAGACCAGATAGATAGATAGATAGATAGATAGATAGATGGCCACAACACCTACAACAGCAGACTCTCGTGGTTCTGCTTCTGCGCACTCTCCTCACGTTTCTTTGCCCCAAAGCGGCCCTCATCGAGCTCAGAGAACACCGCATTGAGCTCATCGCCTTCTGTTTGTTCCTTTTCCCCGTGTTTACCCTTTTTCAAATAGCGCGTGAGCTCCATGTGCTTGCGTACCTGCGCAATCAGCGCAAAGACCAGATCGAGGTAGGCAATGCACATCAGCTGCATGCTTTGCTGCGCGGCAGTAAGCTGTGGATTGTCCTCACCCTCGCCTTTTTTCTCAGCCTCAGAGAGCAGTTCTAAAGCGCCTGTGCGCTTGTATTGCCGCATAAAGATCTCGTAGACCTTAGCCGCGACGCTAAGTTGCAGTAGCAAGCTGGGCGCTTGCAGCGCTTGAGCGTTAACGGAGGTGGTTAGTGCTTGCTGGACGGCTTGTGACTGCTGCTCACGTAGTAGAGCAAACTCTTGTAGCAGTGTCGTTTGCCCCGTTTGCAGATTGCCCCGTGTGTTAAAGAGCTGCCTTACTGTGCCCACTTTGCCGCGTGGAGTAGGGCCGTGCGGCGCCGGAGAGGGGCCGCCTTTGCCTCCGGCGGCAGTGGCTGCGGCACTGTGGAGCAGCGCTTGGCTGGCAGAGGTGCCACTGCCTGTCGTGCTGGTACTGAGGCCTTGGCTGTTGGCAGCGGCCATAGCCATGCTCTGGGCAAAGTTGGTCGCGGCTGTTTGCGTGGTGCTGTTACTGCTGGTGGTGCTGTGGTTAGATGCTGGCTTGGCACTTAGAGCGCTGGCGGCAATTTCCGCTTGTGTGCGTTGCACCGCTTGCTCTTGCGCTTGGGCTTGCGCTTGTAATTGCTCGGTGGTGCGATGGCTGGCACGCAGCAGCGTTTGCGCGGCGGTGAGCTCCGCAAGCTGTGCTATCTCTTGCTGCCTTGCCATAGCTTGCTGCTGTTGCTGCTGTGCCAGAGCTTGTGAGTTTTGCTGAGACGTGTCGCTTTGCAGCTGCAGCTCGGTAGAGGAAATTGGAGTGACAGGGGCAACCATACGACCTCCATGGTAAAGAGGAACTACGTTCTTAGCTGCAATTTTCTCGCACGGGTGCGGGGACAGGCGGATAAAGGGGCGAGTGTGTCCTCGTATGGCAGGGACATAACCTGAGGGGTACTCTGCTGCCGCTATGCTGCTGCTACTAGCTGCGTTGTGCTTTAGGTGGCGTCTCTTTGAGACTGACGGTGTGTACAGGCTCTTGGTGGTGGTAGTCGCAGGTGAGGCTGTTGTGGCTCCTTGAGGTGTTTCTCCTGCGAGAGGGACAGTGTGCTCTGGCTCTTTGTGTTGGTAATCGCAAGTGAGACTACAGTGGCTTCCTAAGGTGTTTTACCTTTAGAGTAGGACTTGGTTCACACGGCTTCTTTGCGCTTGCTTTAGGTGAGGATGCGGTGTCTCACCTTAAAGTGGAATAGGGCTGACATTCTCTTACCTCTTGCTCACTTTCCCTGCCCTGCCACTGCGCAAGCATGCTTTCCTCTGCCTCAAATTGATGCGCTCTCTGCCCCATAAAAAAGCGTGCCCCCACCCATAAGCTCTAAGCTTGACAAGATTCGCGTAAAACGTCGAAAATAAGCCCCATCTCTAGACTTTGCCTGCCTACATTTCCCCTTCTCTCTTGAGCAAAATCACCTTTGCTCTGTGATATGGGTCATGTTTTTCCTCAAGCAGCCACGCGCTGTTTTTGTGCACCATCAGACAAAGTCGTTTCAGTCATTTTATGGCTCATACCTGTCACAACCTCGAGGCGCCACGAGAGCAAAGATGGGCGCTCGCGGTTAGTGGTTTGTACTCTTTTTGCTGCCCGTACTCCGCTGCCTCTTAAGTATTAGCCTCAGCATGACGCGCTGCTATAAAGCTCACCTCTGAGCTTCTTACCGCCTCCGCTCACGGCTACAAGAGGACACCGAGGCATTAGTACAAGCCCGCAGGTTTGGTTTTTTCGGAGTAGTTTTTCTTATGCGAGTCTTAAAATTTGGCGGAACCTCAGTGGCTGATGCCCAGCGCTTTGTCAATGTGTCAGAGATTGCGATTAATACAGCCATACAGGTTCAGACCGCATTAGTCCTCTCTGCTCCAGCCGGTGTCACCAACATCCTCGTCTCTATGGTCAAGAGTGCTCTTGCTGGTAGCGATTGCAAGAACGAGTTTGAGGCCTTAGACAACATCATCCGCCCACTTATCAACAACTTAGCCGCCCAATACCCACAATTCGATGGCGCTAAGGTTATGTCCTTTTATCAGGAAACTGTAAGTGAGCTTAACCGTCGCGTCACTGGTATTACCCTTTTAGGCTCCTGCCCTGACTCCGTTGCCGCCTTTATCGAGTGCCGTGGTGAAGCCCTCTCTATCGCCATCATGGCCGAGCTGTTACAAGCCCGTGAGCGTCAGGTGCAAATCATCGATCCTGTCGAGGTCTTAGTCTGCGATGGCCGTGAGTTAGAGTCCTCGGTCGATATCGCCGCCTCTACAGAGCGCTTTAACCGCATCGCCATCAACCCTGAGGCCATCGTCCTTATGTCGGGCTTCTGTGGTGGTAATCGTCAAGGTAAGTTAGTGCTCTTAGGTCGTAATGGCTCTGACTACTCCGCCGCCTGCTTAGCCGCTATCTCTAAGGCTCAGTGCTGTGAGATCTGGACAGATGTGGACGGCGTATACAGCTGTGATCCACGCGCTGTACCTGATGCCGTCTTACTGCGCCGCATGTCCTACAAAGAGGCCATGGAGCTCTCTTACTTTGGTGCTAAGGTCTTACACCCACGTACCATTGCTCCAATCGCCCAATACCGCATTCCTTGCCTCATTAAGAGCACCTTAAACCCACAAGGTGAGGGCACGCTGATCTCTGAGGAGACTGACCGTTCGATGACGGCCAAGGGCATTTCTGACCTCAAGAATGTCTCCATGATTAACGTCTCCGGCCCTGGCATGAAGGGTATGGTGGGCATGGCCGGACGCCTCTTTAGCTGTATTTCCCGCGCCAATATCTCGGTGGTGCTGATCACCCAGTCCTCCTCTGAGTATTCGATCTCCTTCTGTGTGCACTCTGAAGATGCCTTCCATGCACGTCACGCCATTGAGGAAGAGTTTAAGTTAGAGCTGGCCGCACACATCTTAGACCCAATCGAAATTCTCAACCAAAAGGCCATTATCTCTGTGGTCGGTGAGGGTATGCGTACCGCTAAGGGCGTGTGCTCGAAGTTCTTCCGTGCTTTAGCGCAGGCCAATATTAACGTTAACGCCATTGCTCAAGGTAGCTCCGAGCGCTCGATCTCGGCTGTGATCGACGTCAATAAGGTCGCTGAGGCTATCTTCTCTTGCCACACCGCTTTCTTCAGCGGTCGCCAGTTAATCGACCTCATCGTGGTCGGTGTGGGTGGTGTCGGTCAAGCACTCTTACGCCAGATCAAAAAGCAAAAGGACGAGCTGATGCGCCGCAGCGGTATCGACCTGCGTGTGATCTGTGCGGCTAATTCCCGTACCTTTGTAAAGGCTCCAAAGGGTCTTGACATGGAGCGCATCCCTGAGATGCTGGAACACAGCACCAATCCAGCTTTCTCCATTGAGGAGGCTAAGCGCTTGGTGGATGACTCGCACCTTGTAAACCCTGTCTTTGTGGACTGCACCTCAAGTGAGGATTGGGCTTTAGCCTATATCGAACTCATGGAAGCGGGCTACCACGTAGTAACGCCAAACAAGAAGGCCAACACCAGCTCCTACGAGTACTACAAGGGCCTGCGTCAGATCGCACGTACTTGCCACCGTAAGTTCTACTACGAGGCCACCGTGGGTGCAGGCTTACCGGTAATTAATACTTTACAGAACCTGCTGGCTGCCGGTGACCGCTTAATTGAATTTAACGGCATTATGTCCGGTACGCTCTCGTACATCTTTGGTTTAGTCGATGAGGGTAAGACCTTATCTGAGGCCACTTGTGATGCCTACGAGCGTGGCTACAGTGAGCCAAACCCACGTGACGACTTAGAGGGTAAGGACGTTGCTCGCAAGCTCTTAATTCTGGCGCGTGAGTGCGGCTACAAGCTCGACTTAAAGGACATTGAGGTCGAGTGCCCAGTCGATGAAAAGTACCTGCAAGGCAACAATGCCCATGAGGTGCTCGAGAACTTAAAGCACGCTGATGAGGCCTTTAGTCAGCGTGTAGCGGCCGCAAAGGCTGAGGGTAAGGTGCTGCGCTATGTGGCGACCATTAAAGATGGTGGCAAGTGCAGCTGCGGTATTAAGGCTGTGGGCCCTGAGGATCCTCTCTACAAGGTCGTAGGTGGTGAAAATGCCCTGTCCTTTACCTCGGCTTACTACCAGCCAATTCCATTAGTGATTCGTGGCTATGGTGCTGGTACTGATGTGACGGCAGCAGGTGTGCTCTCTGACATCCTGCGCTTACAAAATTGGACGCGTGAGGCTTAGGCTGCTGAAGTTAATGCTTAGTTAGGAACCTATTAACTAATAACTACCAGTTTTTGGCTCGCTTCAGAGTTGGTTGATACCAAAGCGCAGTAGTACCAATGCAATTAAGCTGTTGCTAGGTGTTATGGCGTTTGGTGTGACCATACTTGAGGTAGTGATGGCGCTTTACTCATCACACTATGAGCCGATCCGAGCCGAGAAAAATTTTGGTAGTTAATAGTTGTTACGTTCCTTAAAGCTTTAGCGGCGGAGCAGTGCAGGGTGCTGTAAGAAGTGCTGACAAGTGGCTTTGCGCCACAAAGAGCTTCTCTTAGAGATTGTCCCTTAGAGAGCGTCCATGAGAGAGCCTCTTGTGAAGAGCGTTTCTTGGATTGCTGCTCTTGCCGCTAAGCGTAAACTACGCTTCCTGTGAGATTGCGATGAGTACAATTGCTTACCGCGCGTATGCGCCAGCCTCTTCGGCTAACCTCTCTGTAGGTTTTGATTTACTGGGCATTGCTGTGCGTCCTATCGACGGCTCGCCACTGGGGGATTTCGTGACCGCCCGTGAGCTTGTAGATGGTGAGCAGGGCAATGTCGAGCCTAACCTGAGTGTGGCGGTGAAGGGCCACTTTGCGCACAAGCTGTCGTCTGATCCAAAGCGCAACATCATTTACGATGCCTACAAACTCTATGAGCAGTATCTGAGCAAAAAGGGCTTGCAACCAAAGCGCTTAGAGTTGGTGCTTGATAAGGGGTTGCCTGTAGGCTCGGGCTTAGGTTCGTCTGCGTCCTCGGTGGTGGCTGCAGTTGAGGCCATTAACGCTGCTCACGACAACTTCTTTGCCACAGATGTGTGCATGGAGATGATGGGCAAGCTTGAGGGCAAGATCTCGGGGGCTATCCACTACGACAACGTGGCGCCATGCTATTTAGGTGGCATGCAGTTCATCATTAACGAGAATGGTCGTATCAGTGAGAGCATTCCGTATTTTGAGAACTGGTATTGGGTGCTGTGCTTCCCTGGCATTAAGGTGTCTACTGCTGAAGCGCGCTCGATCTTACCGGCGCAGTATTTACGGCAAGATGTGATCACCTACGGCCGTCGCATTGGTGCTTTTATGCATGCCTCGCACGTGAAGGATGAAGCTTTAGCCAGTGCGTGCTTAGTGGACGTGATTGCTGAGCCTTATCGTGAGACGCTGATTCCTGGCTTAAAGGAGGCGCGTGCTTTTGGTAAGGCCTTAAGTGCGATAGCTACGGGCATCTCTGGCTCGGGCTCGACTATCTTCTCGGTGTTTACGGATGTTGATGCTGCACAGAAGATGAAAGAGTACTTAGAGCGCTCGTTTATTGCCAACGAAGATGGCTTCTGCCGCATTTGTAAGGTCGATCCGCACGGTGCCACGGTAGAAAGGGTTGAGCTGCCATAAGAGCTATATCGTAGGGAAGTGGCTTTTGTCAGGCGCAGTAGGTAGGTAGGTAGGCCAGACCAACACCATACTTTGAGATAGGTAGGCTGGTAGCGTTGTCTTGAGGCAATGACCTCAATGGTGGTACCACCGCGTGGTGGGATTAACCGCTGCTACCAAGCGCTGCTCACTCTTCCAACCTCCACCGCCATTGCCAAATTCAGTGAACTCTGAGTTAGGTTACTGTACCTTTGAGGTAGTGACAGGTGGTGGTAGGGAGCTGTGCCGAGCTTACAGCATCCTGTTAGAGTGGCCGCTAGGCCGTTTCTCAGGGGGTAGAGCAGAGGAATGCTGATCAATAAATGACGCAAGAGGGGATGCGTGATGGCAACCTCACTTACCTCGAGATTGAGATAATGGTGCAGGTGATCCTAATCCTAATCCTCTCTTAAGAGGGGGCACCATGATTACCCTAAATGACGTCATCTCTTAAGTCAGCTGTTCCTTACTTGCGGCTGCCTCAAAGTCACTTGTACTACCTGCACCCCACATCCCAACCTGTGCCGTAAAATACTCGCCATTAGCGCTGCCAGCTTTTGAGGATTTTGTAGTGGAACTCGTTAATTTAAAAGACAGCACCGAGCGCGTCTCCTTCGCGCAAGCAGTCAAGCAAGGCATTGGTAAGAACCAAGGCCTCTTTTTCATGGAGCACATTACTCCATTTTCCGCCGCCGAGGTCAATGAGCTCTTAGGCTTAGACTTTGTCACCCGCTCGCAAAAGGTCTTACGCCACCTCATCGGCAAAGACGAGATGCCTAACTTAGAGACCATCGTCGCTGACGCTTTTAACTTCGATCTCAAGCTGGCTCCAGCCGATCAGAACACCTACTGCTTACAGCTGTTCTTAGGCCCAACCTTAGCCTTTAAGGACTTTGGTGCCCGTTTCATGGCTCGCGTGCTTTCGAGCATCATCGGCGATAGCAAGTGCACCATCTTAACTGCGACCTCGGGTGATACCGGCGCTGCCGTGGCTGCCGCTTTCTATCAGCAGCCAAAGATCAATGTAGTGGTGATGTACCCACAGGGCATGATCTCTCCACTGCAAGAGAGCCTCATTGCGACCTTAGGTGACAACATCCACGCCGTGGAGATTAAGGCGCCATTTGACAGCTGCCAAGACTTAGTCAAGACCGCCTTTGATGACGCGTCCTTACGTCAAGAGGTGGGCTTAAACAGCGCTAACTCCATCAATATCAGCCGCTTACTGGCGCAGGTGTGTTACTACTTTGAGGCGGTGGCGCAGTTACCTGTAGAGAAGCGTAACAAGGTGGTCTTTGCGGTGCCATGTGGTAACTTTGGCAATATTACCGCTGGTCTCATTGCTAAGGCCTTAGGCTTACAGGCGCGCTTTGTGATCGCCTGCAATGCTAACGACACCGTGCCACGCTACTTACAAAGCGGTAAGTGGGAACCACATCAGACTGTGGCGACCATTTCTAACGCGATGGATATTAGCCGTCCAAACAACTGGCCACGTGTTGAGGCCCTGTGCAAGATGATGGGCTGGTCGTTAAGCGACTTTGATTTTGGCTCTGTCGATGACGAGACCACTCGTGAGAACATGCGCAAGCTTTACAAGGAGAGTGGTTATATCACCGAGCCACATGCGGCGGTGGCGCACAAGGTCTTAACTGACAGCTTAAAGGACGGTGAGGTGGGTATCTTCTTAGGTACGGCACACCCAGCGAAGTTTAAGGAAGAGGTGGACAAGACCTTAGGTATTGACCTGCCTCTACCACAGGCGCTTGAGGAGCGCTGCCGTCTGCCTTTACAGAAGAAGGTGATGGACGCTGATTTTGCGCAGTTAAAGAGCTACATGCTTGATGATCTGAAGCTCTAAGCCACAGTTGCGCGTTTAGATGCACCAAAACTCCGTGTTAACGGTGGGGACAGCCTGCTGTGAGCACGGAGTTTTTCGTTTTTCGGGGCAGTGGAGAGCGGACTGCAGAAGCGGGTGCAGGTGCAGATACTGAGGGAGTATCCTCAGAAGAAAATCCCCAAGGAGGTAACAGCCTACAATCAGGAGTTTTACCCTGAGAGGAGGTGTTTACGGCGCTGCTACTCTCGAGATAAGGCGCCGTTAGGCGCTGGTGATGATGAGTGGTGTTGGCTCCTGCCATGGGCATTTGCCTACATGAGAGGTGTGGCCTCTTAGCGTAGTTTTGCCGTTCGGTCATCCCGCTTAATGTGCAGGTACAGGTAGCATGAGGCTCTTTTCTCAGCAGTAGCAGTAGCAGCAGATGTAGAGGTTACATCCTGCCCGTCTTGAGCCTGAGCAGCCTCATTGGTTTTTGCTTGCTCCAGAGGCGTTGCTTTTACCCGCCTATCTTGAGCTAAGACCGACCCCAGAGCTAAGACCTCCCCCTGAGCGCTTTCTACTAGTGGAATGCCACAGCGCTCCCATGGTGCGATGTGATTCTCAATAAAGAGCTTACCCACATCACGGGAATGGGCACGGGTGTAAGGCTTAAGCTTACGCGACAGCGCATACGAAAAGTTTAGCCACAGGCAAGGGCTCGCATTAATCTGGGGGGCGGTGAGATAAAAGCACGCGGCTGTTGCTACCCGTAAGAAGCGTGGACTGTCATTACGCTGGGAGGCATAGCCCGCAGCTGTCAGGTCATTAGGTTCCTGCTTTAGAGCAAAGAGACTAAGCAGTACCTCACGTTGCTGTGACCAAGCAGTTGTGCTTATTGGTACTGAGAGGAGCTGGTAAGCATAACCACCACGGTGCTCTTGCCATAACACTTGGCTTGCGTAGACCTCAGAGGAGTTTACAGCGTTAGCTGTGTACTCTGAGCACTCTGTGCATTCTATGCTCTCTGTGCTCTGTAGCGCTGCCTGTGCATCTGGGGAGAGCAATACCGGCAGCCGCCCCTGTAATTGCTCTTTTTGCACAGCGGTGAGGGGCTCATACAGATAGAGACGATTCAAAAAGGTTGCCGCCACATAAGGGCTGCCTGTAAGAGGCACATAGCCGTTTTTGTCATGATCTTTTACCATGAGCTCATAGCAGCGCTCGATGAGCGTAAACTCTACCACTTGGGGTGCCATGCGCTGTAGCCATGCTCTTAAGAGCATAAAGACATACGGCCTGTCACTTAAATCTAGAGAGGCGAAATCAAAGCAGCTAAAAGGCGGGAAAGCACTTTCCTTTTCTACAGTGGCTAACTGCTGCGTGACAAAGCGCTGGGCAAGATCGTGCTCATAAGCACACAGCTTTTGGGTACGCAGTAAGGACTTATCAATACCGGCAAAGCGAGAGCGCAGCGTAGGTAAGACTTTACGGCGCATAAAGTTGCGCTCAAACTTAAGGTAACTGTTCGAGAGATCGTAGACAAAAGGTATCTCAAGGAGGGTGAGCAGTTGCTCAATCTCGACCTTGTGGAGATCTAACAAAGGACGTAGCAGCACGCCGCGCTGATCGCAGGTTAAAAGCTGCATGCCACTTAAGCCCTGCGGGCCGCTACCTCTTTTCAGGGCCAGTAAGAGGCTTTCGACCTGATCGTCAGCTTGGTGCCCAAGCACTAAGCAGTCATGGGCGCTAAGGCTGGCTAAGAGGGCCTTATATCTCTCGGCACGTGAGACTTCCTCAGGAGAGCGTCCAGCACCGTAGATGATATTGAGCCTTGGTGTATGCAGCGGGACTTGTAAGAGCGCACAGAGAGCACGGCAGTGCTCTAACCAGATTTCATCATCAGGATCGATGCCATGGATGCAGTGCACTGCCAGCACTTCAAGGTTTAAGTGCTGGCGTAGCTCACAGGCAATGACTAAGGCCAGAGTGGAGTCGGGGCCGCCTGACATGCCCACGACTAAGCGATGGTGGGTAGCGTCGCTTTCTTCTTGAGCAACGATATCTGGCCACAGTGCACTCAGCGCAAGGCTCAGCATAGAACCTAAGCGGGAGATGACTAATTGCCCCAGAGGTAAAAGCTTATGGCAGGCCTCTGGTGCAGTTAAAACTTCTAATGAGCCGATACCACTTGCTGTCTCTGTGCCTAAGATGCGGTATTGCGCCGCTGCACAGGGATCGATTCCTACAGCGCGTACACTCTGCTGTTTTGCTGTATTGAGACGCTTAAAAAGCCCACGAAAATTGAGCACTGCCTCATGGTATTGGCACACAGTTAGGGCATGGTGACGCGATGCGGCAAAAGCTGCTTTTTGGGCCTGTAGCGCTTGCTTCTGTGTGGCTCGCTCTTGTTCCTTAGTATCACTTGGCAGGGAGATGGTGGTTTTAGTGATCACAGCTGCATACTCCTGCAGCCATGAGAAAAAATGCTCTGCCTACCCTGACTGCCTCTTAAGTATGCACAGCATGATGTTGCCTGTCATTGCACCACTTACTTTTTTGCCACCAGCAGCTTGCAATAGAGCTTATACAGTGCTGCAAAGAGTTCATCCCGTGACCATAAGGCCTCAAAGCCGTAGGCTTGCAGCACCAACATGTCATTTGCATGGTGTGCTTGGCGTAAATCCGCAGGCATTGCCTCACGATCGTACAACTGCGCTAGA
>JAHLFE010000160.1 GCA_018884035.1 Candidatus Anaerobiospirillum pullicola | reverse complement strand
TTACGGAATTTAGGGCACGCAACTATGCATGCATGCATGCATGCCCATATCAAGATAGGCTCAAGCTCGCTTGCACCTTTTATCTCGAGGTGGGACGTTGCAATCACGCACCACTACATCCGTAACTTATTAGCTCACTCTTTCCCTACCACAACGTAACCGCACACCTCTAGGTAAGCACATGAGCCGTAGTTATGGTATTTCATGTTAGCCACCTAAAGTAGTGTGGGGGCTCTCTCCACCAACCTTTGAGTAAATCCAGCGTTTGCTTAAGCCCAAAGCCCGCTGCGCTCCTGAATGGCAGCAGCACTTAACCACGCACGCAGGCCGCCTCCACAGAACAGAGCAGACAGTAATAAGCACCTCATTGTTGGCTGCTGCATGTTACCAGCAGCAAGTAGTACGAGTTTCTTTGTAGTCGTAACGATAACGGCTGACGACATAGCGTGGATGGCGGCATGCCTGTACTTACAGGGCCGCCTGTCAGTAGTACTTTCAGCAGGTATTAGCCTCACTGACCGCACCATGTTCTCACAGTAAGCCCTTTGACCAGACGTTGCTTGTCACCAACATTCCTTGTCATAAGCGTTGTGTCTCCTGCAAACCCCCAGTGCTTCCCTACATCTTATTGTAGGCAAACGGCGTTTAGCGCCGCGCGGTGTTAATGCCCAGCGGCGTTAACGCCCCATTGCAGGCCAGACCACCTCCGGCATTACCAGCTTTTGGAAAAAAGCTCCTCTGCCGCTTGAGCGCTGAGCTTCGCCTCAATTTACAGAGGACGTAGCACCGCCACGAGACAAGTAGTGACGCGTCATATACCACGGCTTACTTGACAACACAGCAAACTTACTTTCATTTACCAGTATTCCCGAAACAGGGATTACACACGGTAGGTTGCGGACGCTTACCGGCTCATTGAGCACACGATACCAAACTGCTTGTAGGCAGCATCAACAGTTACCCTCTCTTTTCCCTTCCCTCTGCCCCACAATGCCTTAAAAGAGGCGTGAACGGGGCCGGGTAACTGCGCTGAAGCGTATTCAGTTTCACCATGATGCTATGTCGCAGTTATCGTTACTTATGCAGAGCTTTCGTCAAGAGGCGAAAGCCAAACTCAACACCGACGAAATCTTCTTTTTAGACAACCCAAGTACTCTTGATTTAGGCTTTCGTGTCAAGCTCCTCCCTTACAGCACGCAGGACAAAAACGTATTAAGCCGCCTCGCGGCCCACCCTTTAAGTGCAAAGTTAAGTGAGGCTAATGCGGCTATTGATAAGCGCCTTAATGTCTTCAGCCATGACTTGCAGCAGCTTACTACTCACCCAGAGAAGGTGCAGGTAGACTTGCTTGCCGCTACCACAGGCTTAGGCGCAGCAGCTAACACCGTGAGCGGTGCGGAGCTGACGGCACAATTGCGCCTGACGCAGAGCAATGTGCTCTTAGCTGAGCAAAACAAGCTCAAGCTGAGCATGCTCTTTTTACAGGCGATTAAGAGCTACTTCGACCTCTTTGTCCTCATGTTCTTCCTGCGTCACTACAAGTTTGACGCCCGTAAGTTAGCCCTCAACCACCCTATTTTTGCCGGTGTTGATGCGCGCAAAAAAGAACGCTTACAGCTCTTTGCGACCTTAATGAGCGAGTATGAAGCAGGACTTGAGCGGATGGAGGCCATTGCCGACTTTGCGCTGCGCCTGTGCCAGCTGCGCGATAGCGGTGCCTGCTATGGTTTTGCTCTCTATGGTCTCGATCCTAGTATGGACGCTCTGCAGGCGCTGCACACCTTAAATCCCAGCAAGAGCCTGGAAGAGCTGATGCAATCGCTGGCGTACACCCTATCCAATCAGCCACAGGCAGCCCTTATCACCTTTGATGAGTTCTGCCATAGCCCTGCGTTTTTACGGCAGCGCGTTAAGACCTCGCTTACTAGCGGCCGCCGTGGAACGCAGGTCAGCAACAAGGAACCCCCAACGCTGGAACTGACTGCCGTTTCCTTAGCCGCAGGCAGCAGCGATCATAACAAGCAACAGCAGCAACAGCAAAAGCAGACAGCAGAGGCCATTGCAAGTAGTGCCACTCCAGCAAAGTCACAGTCTCCAGCGGCCGACACAAAGGCAACAGAGAACGCGTCTTTTGCCAGCAATTCTTTTAGCCTCAATTCACTTAACCACAACCCCTTTAGCAACAGCAACAGCTCGAGCTTCTCGTGGGATCAGGATAACAGCAGCATCTTTTTGCCTGGCACGGCGACGCTGAATACACAGCCAGCGCAGCTTACTACTATTGCCCTGACACCGGCCTCGACTCTCAACACCGGTGCCACAGTGATCAGTGCCGAGTCTGAGCCAGAGCCAGAGCCTAAGCCAGCTACAGCTGCCACCACCAACGCCACCAGCAACACCGGCACCGCGCACAGAGCCGCTGCAGATACTGCTGCGACCACGGCGTCAGCTGAGAGCATAGCAGCCGAGCCTGCTGCGGCAACCGAGACAGAGCAGGCTACGCCCGAGGCCGCGCTAGAGCCAAAGCCCGCTGCTGCCGCAGCAGCAGCCGCAGCCCCCAAGGCGCAGACAAAGGCCAGCACCACGACCAAGCGGCAAACACGCACCAAGCGCAGCAAGAGCCAAGAGCAGCTTAGCTCTGAGCGCGACACTACCAGTGATGAGGAGCTTGCGGCGCAAGCAGCGGCGGCGCTGGCAGTTGTCGCCACGCAAGCTTCTGCAGAAACGGCACTCACCCGTGCTCAAGCGCAACAGGCCACCAGTAAGAAAGAGCGCCAAGCTGCCCTTAAAGCCAGCAAAAACGTCCGCACCCAAGCGGCTAAAGCTGCTGACAGCCTCATGCACGAGGCCATGGCTAAGGGCCTGTCAGTAAATCAAGTCGCACAGGCAGTGCTCTTTTCTCAGGACACAAACACTGAGGAGGCGTCTGCTGCAAGTCCTGTCACTGAGAATAACGTCGCTGCAGCTGAGGTCACAACTGCTGCTCAGAGCAAGAACAGCGGCGTGAAGAGCATCAAGGGCGGTACCGCGCACCCTGTGCAGGCCCCAAAGGTGATCACCACAGAGGAAATTGCTGAGCAAAAGCGCAAAGAAGCAGCAGCGCGCTTAGGTCAAGCTGAAGTGCAAGCGGCCCCTACAGCAAAGGACATTGCGGAAGCTAAAAAAAATGCGGCCGCATTGGCTGCTCTGCGCAAAAAGCAAATTGAGCTCGAGAACTCCTTTAATAACATCCCTGATGTGCACTATCTGCGTGCCACTGAAATTCTGGGCAAAGCAGAGCAAGTAATGGCCAGCAAGAGCTTAGGCACCCACGCCTATGGCAACACCGTAGTGCCCGTGCTCTTGCGCCAAGACGCAGCAGAGGTCGCTTCGTCCTCATGGTCGCGTCCAGAGCAGGATGTGGCCGAGCAAATTGGTCTCTTGCAGGCGCTGGACACCAGCCCTGAGCTGATGCGCCTTAAGTACTGCATGCTCTTTGGGCAGTACTTTTTACTAAATGAGCAGTCGTGGTACACGCTACTGCGTACTCCCGCCCCAGAGGATAACGACGCTACAGATACGGCAGCCCCAGCTGAGGCGACGGCAGAGCAAGAGGCGCCTCTAAGTGGCGAGACTGACGCTCAGGATACAGCGGGCAGGCTAGAGCCAGGTGACAGTGCTGACCATGCGGCGCAATTGTCACCGAAGATGCTGCAAGTGCACCTCACGCCGGAGCAAACGGAGCTGCAAAAGCTCAAGCGCTCACTGCTAGGCGCATACCTCCAGTCCAGTGCTGAGCTTAATATCATGCGGCAAGTACTCACGGAGATGGTGGGCTCAGCGCAAGAGCAGCAAAGCACGCTGAAGATGCAAGCGGCGAAGTTTAACTACTACGCGCAGATTCTGGGACGTGACTTTACGGTGATTGCCAATGCCCAGCGCACAGCGGAGTCTGACCGCTCCTTAGTGGCGACGAATCTGGGGGCGTATGAGCAGAACATGCCGGTGCAATTTATCTTAGGGAGCATGCTGCTCAGTGCGTACAACCTGTACTTTAAGGTGAACAAGAACACGCTATTTGACGCGTATGAGAAGCTGCACTTAGCGCTGCCACTGTAAGTGAAGCGAAGCGGAGCTAAGCACAAAAGGGGTGAGAGCCGGATGAACTCATCTATGATCAGGGGACTGCAAGTCCGGCTCTCCTCAGAGTTTGGTGGCGGCCACAACGTAGCCTCGCTCCTACCTGACAGCAAGCACATAAGCCGCAGTGATGACAGATGACGTTAGCCCCCTCAAAGTAAGAAGTGCAGGGCAAGCCCTGCACCTACCTCAAGGTGATCTTCGGCACCTCCCCTGTATGGATACAGCTCGCATGGTCATGATGGTATTACCACCTTGAGCATATTCCTAAAAGCAAAGCCCACAGGAGGTAACGGCTTACAAGCAGGTGTTTTACCCTGAGAGGAGGTGTTGGCTAAAGCGCAACGCATATGCCAAATAAATTTGCCCTCGCTTGGGGCATTTTTTCTGAAAAAGTGTAAAATACGCCCCAAATTTTTTACGGCGTTTTTATTAAATTCCCCGTACCTGTAAGGCTGGCGCAAAGAAAGCGCACAGGTTGTCAATGAAGGAAATCGGATCTGACAGAGTGGTGTAGGTGGTGTCTAAGGAGGTTTTATCGTCACCTA
>JAHLFE010000159.1 GCA_018884035.1 Candidatus Anaerobiospirillum pullicola | reverse complement strand
GGTGCCACCTACGGATGAAGCACCACGTTGGTGCTGGTACTTGATTATATTATGGTATAAGCAACATGGCGCCAACCCTTGCGTCTCTACAAAAGCTCAATTTCATCGTAAATTTAATAAAAACGCCGTACACTATGTGCAAGACGTGGTCAGACGTGCGCGCACAAGGGCATCATGGTGCTCATCATCACCACTGAGAGCAGCGGCAGAGGTTCTTTCTGCTCTTGCGGCGTTTTGTAGCTGCGCTTGACGCTATATCGCGACCTTGCAGCATCAGGATTCCTTTTCTCCGCCGCATAGCAAAATGCGCTACACTAAGTTCCAGCTACCATGCTGTTTCACCGTCGCTGCGTTGCGTTGCGTTGCACTGCGCTGCAATGCGCTGAGATAAACAGCAGGCGCCACACCTTAAGCTGCACTTGCCTTACGCCTCTTCCTTATAGTCAGGGCCTCTGGTTGTAAGAGCGCTGTGCCCTTGTTTTGTTGTAGAGAGTATCTGTCGGAGTAGAGCGAACTTTATGAAAAAGAAGAAGGGTAAGAAGGTGCAGAAAAGCAGCAGCCCTGCTTTTCAGTTTTTTGAGCAAAACAAGCAGCTCCGTAAAGCGCAGCATTTTGCCAATGCCCTTAACTACATCATGAGCAGCGTGCGGCGCAACAGCGAGACTCATCCGCACATGTGGGACTTTGCTTTGGCTGATATCAGCCAAAGCCCTGCTTACTCCGCTGCTACTATCCTCCATAAGCAGGAAGAGGTGGCTACTGCCTTGGCGCAGCAGCCGCAGGTAGTGCGTGATCTGTATTGGTCGCTGTACTCTGATCTCAGACTGCGCCTTTCCTCTACCTTACAGCAGCTGCAAATCGAAGCAGACAAGCTGCAAGAGCTGAAAGCCATCCTCATGGTGCTGACATACGACCTCTATTGGCCGTATTTGCTCCAGTGTCTGCAGGTGCACTTTACCAGCATCTACCTCGACTTACCTAAGGTCACCATTAACCATGGTGACGGCAAGAAGAAAAAGAAGAAAAACAAGCAGCAGGGGCAACAACAGCAGGAGCAGCAAAGTGCTGCTCAGAGCATCATTGCCACCAGTGAGTCTGAGCCAACTGCGCCGGTAGCAGAAGCTCTTGCAGCGTCACTTGCTGCTGACGCAGCTGTACCTGTTGGTGCGGCAGCTGACGCCTCTGCCTCTGCCTCTGCATCTGCATCTGCATCTGTATCTGCATCTGCATCTGTATCTGCATCGGCGTCTGGGGCCGCGGCGGCAAGTAAGGACAAGGCCCCCGATCCCCTTGCGCTTTCGTGGCAGCAATTTGTAGCCAAGCACGATGGCTGTCGTGGCTATGCGCACTTTGATCAGCGTGTCTCGCTGAGCACGCCATGGGTACAGCGCCTCATTTGCGACCCAGAGCAGGTAGCAAAGCATGGCTTTATGCCGCTGATTCACCGCCCCATCACTGCCAAGAAGCTGGTCTCTAACGGTGCCACAGCATCTTCATCTGCCGCTGCTGGCAACTTTGTTGAGGATGCCCAAGAAGCAGCCTATAGCGGCTTAACCTTTGAGGTAAAGACACGCGATATCTACTACAGCAGTCACTTAGACCGCTGCATCTACCAGCGTTACGCATGGCAGCTCAACACGATCTATACGCAGTACATGCACGCGCAATCATGGGGGCGCTCGGTTCTGGCCTATCGCTCGGACTTAGGTGGCTGGAGCAATATCGATATGGCGCATGAGGCCTTTGCCTATATTGCCGCGCAGTCAGAGTCCGTGGTGGTAGTCGCTGACTTCTCGCATTTCTTTGATTCGCTCGATCACGCTTACCTCAAGGAGCGGCTCTGTGCTCTCTTAGGGGTAGAGCGGCTGCCTGCTGACTACTTTGCCATCTACAAGAACGTCACGCGCTATGTCAGCTGTGAGTGGCAGGACATCAAGGACTTGCACTTTAAGATGCGCGAAAACTGGCAGGAGGCCCGCAGGTTTGTCGTTGACAGCTCCTTAGAGCAGTACTCGCCTGCTAATTGGTACAAGCTGGGCTATCAGCGCTGGATGCAGTTCATGCGCATGGTGCTGTGCTTTAATCCGCAGGTCTTAGGCAGGGAAGATACCTTTGAGAGCTTCTTCCCAACACTGACGCAGGCTTTTCTCCAAGACCGTGCGCCATTCTTCTGCTATGCCGTGAGCAATAAGCCTGAGGCCAATAAGATCTCTGCTTACGTGGTCGAGATGCCGCAGCTTAACTTTGGCCACAACAGCTCCTTTGCCACTGACAAGGATATCAACAGCTGCGATCGTGTGCTGCCGCTGTCTACCTTCAAGGAGCAAAAGAGCGAAGAGGGCTTCCTCAAGGTCAATCGTCAGGGCGTTGGCATCCCGCAGGGCTTACCAGTAAGTGCCGTGCTTTCCAATATCTACATGACCGAGTTCGATGCGCAATTGGGCTCGTGGGTAGAGTCAGTAGGTGGCTTCTATCGCCGCTACTGTGACGATCTCATAGTGGTGCTACCACGTGGTCAGCAGAGCACCGCGCAGTGGGGGCAGCAAGTGGCGGCACTGGCGCAAAAGCTTCAGGGAGTAGGGGCGGCTGTACCTGGCGTGACGCTTAATGAGCATAAGTGCCACGTGTGGCAGGTGCAAGCGCAAAAGGTCACGGAGCTGCCTTCCTTGCAGGTAGCCGCGTCGCAGCTTAGCAATGAGGCCGCGCCTTCTGTTCCTCTGGTGCCTCCTGTACCGCCCGTAGCCAGTGAAGTGCGCTTCTTAGGCTTTTGCTTTAATGGCAAGACGGCGCGTATTAGACCGGCGGCTATTCAGAGCTACCACCGCCATCTGCGTCACAAGGCGCAGAACATTGTGCAGCGTGATTGGATTTCGCCTGAGGATCGCCACATTACGGCGCACAATCTCTACCGCCTCTATGGTAACGATCCGCGCGATGCTAACTTTGCGTCGTACATCCGTAGGGTGCAGGCGGTCTTTGGGGAGATGCTGCACGACCCAGAGGCGCTGGCGATTGTGCAGCATGCCAAGCACCACATTGCGATGCTCTTTAAGCACCTGATGCAAGAGCAGCGGAAGCAGCTGTGGCAGCGCGTTAATCATGAGGATAAGCTGTCGCGTGGTAAGAAGTGGCAGCAGCGCTTAATGGAGCACCACACCAAGTCTAAAGTGCGTAAACTGTTCGCGGGGCAGGAGCCTCACGATGAGCACGAGCGGCAGATGCTGTTGGAGATGCTCGAGGAGCTGCGTAGCGGGCAGCAACAGTCACAACAACCGCAGCAGCCGCAACAGTAGTGGGCAGCAGCGCAGCGGTAACTACTGCTCACTCAGAAGAGGTGGTTATCGCCTCTAAAGTGGGCAGAGTTACCTGTTGGGGATCATGGGACAGCGCTTAGGTCTAAAGGGGCGGGCGCTGGTAACGCCATCATGCCACAGCGTGTTGCATACCACTGCCAGCCGCCTCTGCTGCTGTTGGGACAGCCATCGGTGGTGGCTGTCGTTGTCAGTGTGTTGCTGCAACTGAGCAATGCTTTGTGCTACGGCTGTTCGTGCGTTCTTGTGTGGCGCAGACACAAAAAAGCCCTCAAACGAGGGCTTGATGCTGGCTTAAGCCAGATGCTGCGTTTGCGCCTGAGCGCCTTAGAAGCTAGAGCCTACATCACCGAGTTAATGAGCGATAAGATCATGCTCTGGCGTTGGTTGGCCTGAATCAGCATGGAAAGGGCTGCCTGCTGCAAAATATTAGCTTTCATGAGGTTAGCGGACTCTGCAGCGTAGTCCGTATCACGAATACGGGAGCGGGCATCGGCTAAGTTTACCGAGGTGTTAGCGTTCACCCGCATGACCGAGTCAAGACGTACCTGAACAGCACCTAACTCTGAGCGCTTTCTATTGGCAACCGAGAGGTAGGTGTCGATCTGATCTAATACCGCTTGGGCGCCATCTTGGGTAGAGACATCAAAGGCGCCATCTGCATTTAGGACAGAGGTGTAGGTGCCGCCTTCAGCTTGAATCTTGGCTTCAACTTGGTCGGTAAGGCCTTCCATGGTGAAGCTCTCGGACATGTCAAACTCAATGGTGTTGCCAGTGTAGGCACCAATCTGCAAGACCATTTTGCCGTCGGCGTTATAGATGGAGTTGCCGTTATCGTAGCCGTTTAAGATGGTCTTACCACCGTATTTGGTTTGCTCCGCAATACGAGTGATTTCCTCTGACAGCTGGCTGACCTCGGCCTGAATTGCCTCGCGGTCTTCTTTGGTTAAGGTACCAGTGGCTGCTTGCACCGCACGGGTACGAATCGATTGCAGAATATCGACGGTTTCGTCTAAGGCACCCTCGATCGTTTGGGCTAAGGCCTGACCGTCAGCGGCATTGCGGTTAGCTTGATTGAGACCGTTAATTTCAGCTGTGAGGCGATCAGAGATTTGCAGGCCGGCAGGATCGTCTTTAGCGGAGTTGATGCGAAAGCCCGTGGTCAAACGCTGAATGGCGGTATTGGCCATTTGTGTAGCTGAGGCAAGCGAATTTTGGGCACGCATGGCAGCAATATTGGTGATGTACAGAGCCATTCTGAACTTCTCCTGTGTTGTTGCTCTGATTGCGCCGCAAATGCTTAAGCGCACACGAAAGCTGGTAAAGCAAGTTGGCCTCGCTTGCATATCTGCCGTTAGCCTCTGGGCTAAGACAGTGCCGAACAGTGCTGTTATTGAATCCTGATAGCAAGCAGCAAAAAGAAAACACTAATAGCGGGCAATGCACTACTGTAGTGCTATGTTACCACGCCGCCAGAGGATCACGAATCACACAAACCGCATTAGATCCTGTGTTGAGCTGTCAGGTGCTGACGCAGCTGTTGCCTTAAATAACGGCAGCAAGCGGCTAAACTTTTACTTGCAGGGCGTAAAACGCGGTAACTAGTATGGCGGGATTAGCTTAAGTTTGTGGGCGGCTCGCACCACCACC
>JAHLFE010000158.1 GCA_018884035.1 Candidatus Anaerobiospirillum pullicola | reverse complement strand
CCACCACCACCACCACCACCACCACCACCTTGGCAAGGACTGACTTAACCACTGACGTAACTCATGTTCTCCAAAATAAGCATTGAAATGGCTTAAATATAGGGTTTTATGGACAAGGCTGTGGGGTTGCTATTTTGCCTAAAACAAGGCATAGTGCTTATCACTCAAAGCCACTTCATGGTGAGGCGGCTAAACCAAAAACAGCACTATGCCTTCTCGTCATTTTCCTCAAAACCTGTCCCCAGCTCAAGCTGATATTTGGAACACCCCTGGGTTCCCTGCTATCCGTCCAAAGATGGATCCTGCCATAATTGATGAAGTGCTGGACTCCATGCCTGAGTGCCTCTGCAGCATGCAAGAATTTTCTGACATGCAAAACGTGTCAAAGGTCGTCGCCAGACAACGCGTGGTTAACATGCGGATTTTGGTGGCTTCAGTACTCTGCGTTACAGCTAAGCAACACCTGTCATATGGCACCGAGAATGGCTATGACATTTCTGATATTGCTGGGCACTACAACTCTATGGCCAAGGAACGCAAGCTGCCAGAAATGTCGCCTCAAGCCATCGACTACCAAATCAAGAAGAAAGAGTTCACCGTGCTTATGCGCAGCGTCTTTGAGCACCTTAAACTGTGTGGAATAGCCATGGGGTTAGACTCACCTAAGGTGACCTACGCTTTAGATCTGATCTCTGAGCTTACGGGGCGCAAGATTACTGATCTCATTGCCGTAGACGGGTGCTATTTCACTGTTGATAAGTTCTTAGCTAGGTTCTTCCCTGCTAGCCGTACTGCCCATAAGGAAGGCTCTAAAGGCGTTGCTCAAATTGGCTTGCAGTCAAGCCTTACCTTAAAGAGCAGTATGTTGCTGTCTGTGTTTTTAACAGGCGGCACCGCCAATGAGCCGTTATATGTGCCCAAGGTACCTAACGTTATTCTGCTGTGCGACTCCGCCTACAGCGCGTTTGCTCAGTTTATTGAGGTTGACGACAATGGGGCTTATCAGGTCTCCATAGGAAAGAAGAACTTAAGGGGTACAGTGATTCGCCATGCCTATGTTGATGGCAAAGAAGTCAAGAACATAAAAGGCAAAGCCCCTAAAGACTTCCTGCGTTACGATGAACGCCAGATGGTTGAGCTTGACATCGAGTGCACAGCCACTACTAAGTTCACGATCGTCGTTGACAGCAACGGTGTTGCTACTAATGTCCCGCGCAAGATCAACTTGCGAGCCATCCGCATCTATGATCCTATCAAGGGGCCAACTTGGGTAATGACTAATTTGCCAGCCGCAGTACCTGCTGAGGTGGTGTTATGCCTCATGCGTTTACGCTGGAACATCGAGCGGACTTTTCTAGACCTGAAGTCCCATAACAATCTGCGTGGTGCACGTACCAAGAGTCGTAATTTGACACAAACCTTGGTGTGGGCAAGCCTAGCTACGTCCATACTAAAGGGGATTACTATCCGATGTACTGAGCGGCTTTATGGCCGATCGCTTTCTTTACGTCGCTGTCACAAGCTGGATCAGAATGATATCGAAAACGCAAGCTGGGCTGGCATTGTGATTACTTTGATCTGTGGCTGCTCTCTGCCGAGTGCTGCTTTTAGCGACGTGGTTCATCGGCTTGGCGGCAGCAAGCAGACAGGCAGATGCAAGCCATCCTCAAAGAGGGCAAGACGGATGCTAGAACACCACATGGACACCCTGATTTTCGAGCTGGTTACGGCGGTGTCTAAAGGCAAGCTACTGCTACCGTATAAGCCCATTCTAACAAGCGCGTAAACCGCAATCTTATGGGTTTTATAGCCTTATTTTGGAGAACATGGACGTAACTTGTGGCGAGCCTTGAGATTGCTCAGTCCTTGGGGATGTCAGGATCTGTGTCTTTTTCAGGGGCGTTGTGTGGAGCTCTAATCTTGTAGTACTGCTCCAAAAATTCATCAAAGGTGGTGCTGTCTGGGTCGATGCCTGCCTCAGCTAATAGGGCTTTAGCCTCAGCTATATCGTTTGGATCCGCACTCTTGCTGCTTTTAGTAAACCATGCATGTAAGAGGCTGCGGGCTGTGGGCCTATCACTCAGCATGTCTATAAATTCGCGTTTTGGATCCAATAGCGCGATGATCTGAGCGAACTGCTCTTGTACGATGTCTTTGTCTGGGGCGATGCCTGCTGCAGCTAACTTTGCTTTAAATTTGCTGTGTGGATCCGCACTCTTGTAGTGCTGCTCCATCATTGCTTTGAAGAGGGCTAAGGGATCGCTGTCAGGGTCGATACCCATTTCAGCTAACCTCGTTTTAAATTTGCTGCGTGGATCCGTACTCTTGTAGTGCTGCTCCATCATTGCTTTGAAGAAGGCTAAGGGATTGCTGTCTGGGGCTAAGCCAGCGGTGCAAGCTTGCTGCGCTCGCTTAGTTTTACCCTCTGGAGTACCGGCGTTGTTGTCGTTACTGTCTGGCTTCATTAAGCCTCCTTTAGATCACAGAACGTCAAGCGCTACGCATGGTGGTTACGTCAAGAAGACGCACCTTGTAGAGCCAGTCACGCCACGCTACAGCGTGGGCTGCTGCTCTATTAGCAGCCATTTAGTGAAAAGCAGACAGCGCTCTGCGGGAGAGATGCTGTCTGCCGTAACAAAAGGGAGCCGCGCCACGGCTCTGAGCATAGCCCAGCTCTTAGCGCTGCTCCCTTGAGGTGGTACCTACAGCCAGCATGGGTAACACACGCTGAAGAACAGTGCTTTGTCCCTGCTGGCTGTAAGTTGAGCAAAGGTTAATTTGCTCAGCCTTTGGTCTTAAGACCGTGAGGTCTTAGAAGACGTAACGGGCATTGGCGTTCACACCAAACTCGTCAGTGTTGGACGAGCCAGTGTAGTTCACGCCTAAGCCTAAGCTGAAGTTGCCAGTCTTAGCACCAACACCTAAGGTAGCACCGTAGGTGAAGTTATCTAAGACCTCAGTGGAGGTAGCAGTAGTGGCGTTCTCGATACCAGCCCAAGAGACGTCACCATCAAAGGAGTCGTCACCAAAGTTGCCGGTTAAGGTCACATCAAAGGCTGGCTTCACCGTCCACGAACCAGCAGTGATCTCCTTAGCTACAGTGACACCCACTGGGACAGAGAACACATCGATGCTGTCAGCAGCAAAGTGCGCGTAGACTTGCTCACCGTCGACATCGTAGTCGTCGATATCAATGGTGCTGTAGCGTAAGCCCGCATGTGGCGTGACATACAGACCGTTGAAGTCGAACTCGTACTTGCCAGTGACACCAAAGCTTAAGTTGGTGCTATCAAGCGAAGCACCGACGGTGTCAAACGCACCTAAGTTAGCCTCGACATCGTTATCCACAGCGGTGTAGGAGATATCACCCACCACGCTGAACTGACCCATGGTATAGCCAGCGTAGAGACCAAAGCCGTAGTAGTCAAAGTCATTAGAGGCTTGGCTACCAGTACCCTGACCATCAGCATCACCGGAGCCGATGTTGAACATGGCACCCACGCGTAAGCCGTTGCTTAAGGTGTAATCAGCACCTAAGGCCACGCCGTAGAGGTTCATATCCACACCGTAGTCCACGCCATCAGCATCGAAGCCATCAGAATCGTGGTTCTTGTAGATAGGGGTTACCCACAGACCAGCACCCTGACCGTTGTCAGCAAAGGTCATAGCCGAGGCGTCAGCACCGATACCCATACGACCGGAGATGGCGTCGTAGGTCGAAGCACCAGCCGCTAAGGCAGCTTGAGCCACACCGGCGTAAGCACCTAAGCGCGCTACCGTCTCCGTCGACTGACCGGAACGCTCATTCATCACGGTGTACTCGATGAGTGCGTTGTAAGCAGCCTCGTAGATCTCATAGCCACCGTTGCCATCATCGTAAGCGACATAGCCAGTTACCGCAGCACCAGTGGTGGTGTCAGTAAAGGTCTGCGTCGCTGGGTTGTAGCTGATGTTGCTTGGAGCCGCATCACCGTGGTAGTGAGGATTGAGCACCGAGGCGCGGTCGGTGGAGTAGTCCTCTAAGAGGTAGGCTACAGGGTCAGAAGCACCGTACCAGTTCTCTGCTTCCTGCAGACCGGTTGGAGTTAAGATACCACCTTGAGTCTGCTCGCCAGCCTTTAACTCCATGGCAAAGACGCCACTTAAGGTCTCAACACGCAGATCGTTACCGTTGATGAGTACACCTGCATTGTCGCCAGTGCCATTGTCGGTAAAGAGCACGATGTTGTCGATGGTGTTGTAGTTGTCACCAACTAAGACCACCTTGGCGCCTTGCTCGCTGTAGATCGAAGCGGCAGGGGAGTCAAAGTGGATAGCAGCACGCTGGCCGGTGACATTATTCACCGTCTGCTGCGCCGTTAAGGCGGCATCGCTGATCGCTAAGGCCGTATTGGCTCCTAAGTAGACGTTGTTAGCATTAACCGCGTCTAAGAAGGCTTGCTCGGCAGTGGATGGGTTAGCTGAAGCACGCTGACGTAACTCCAGATAGCGATCCGAGGTCATACCCGCATTGAGCACGATCTTAGAGGTGCTGTTCACGTCTAAGGCTTTAGCCACATAGGCGACTGCACCGACGGCACCCTCACCACTGTTGGACAGCGAACCATTAGCGTCTAAGTAGCGCGCAAAGGTGGTGCGCACCTCGTCTAAGACGGAGAGCTCATCGCTAGGATCGCTATCGGTCACGCCTAAAGCGATGATCGAGTTCTGCAGACCAACGATGTTGCCCTCTAAGACACCGGCGGCATTACCACGAGCGGTCGAGACGGCGTTGGTGTCACCTAAGCTGCCCACTGCTACGATGGAAGCGGCGTGACCATAGGATGGATCGACCAGTAAGGTGCCACCATTGAGGTCTAAGCGTGCCACATTGAGGTAGCCAGCCGAGCCCACATCAGTAGTCTCACCTGTGCCTTGAGCGTTCTCACCGACGAAGATGTTGCCACCATAGGTGCCGTTAAACTGCAGCACATCAGCATCTAAGCGACCATTACCATTGACGGCTAAGTCTTGGGTTAAGGTCACCGTCTTGGCAGTGGTAGTACCAGTGGTTAAGGTGGTGTCATGCTTGAAGTTGACATCAGCAAACTGGTTGTTACCGGCCAGCAGGTAGTCCACCGTGTTGTCACGTGGGTTGGTAATCTCTGCCGTATTCTCGGCATCACTACCAAAGGTGGTGGTAGCAGCCGTAGCGACGATATCGCCACCGTAGTAGGCACCGCCAGTAACAGTGAGAGCACCGTTAGAGGTTAAGGAGCCAGTGGAGACTAAGCTGCCCGAGCCGTCAACCGAGACTAAGCCCTCGGTAACCTCAGTGGTCTCAGCGACCGTTAAGTCACGGTGCAGGTCTAAGGTACCCACATCCACACGGCCAGTGACGGAGGTGTCACCGTACACGGCAAAGGTGGTGTAATTGCCATCAGCTTGGACATGACCCTCGATCGTGGTCAGAGCGGTGGTGCCATCCTCATTGGCGGCAGCGTAGATCTCTAAGGTCGTATCGCCGTTGCTGTTACCAGCAGCTAAGTGCACATCACTACCGAGCTTACCGCCGTTATTTAAGGCTAAGCGGCTGGTAGAGGTAACTTGTGCGCCTACCGCATTTTTATTGGTGCCAGTGGTGTTGCTGATGAAGTAGCCATTAGCGTTGGCTTGGTTGAGGCTGCTGTCGTTGAAGTTGACGACCGAAGTCGAACCATCTGCGCGGATATTACCCACATTAGCCTGTACGGTAGTGGTGCTGTTGACATCCACTAAGGTAGCAGTCGTGAGGTTGGCCGTGAGGATATCAGCAATGGCATCCTTGTAGTCATCTAAGACCGTCCAGCTAATGGTGTTATCTGCACCAACTTCGATACCGGCGATCTTGGCCTCACCCAGATCGATGTAGCCATTAGGCAGTGGCGTGCCATTGCTTCCGGCAATGAAGTCCTGACGTAAAGCGCTTAAGCCATTGATATCAAAGATGAGCGAGGCATCGGTAAAGCCTAAGCTTAAGGTACCCCATTCCTCAACCGTGACAAAGCCATCGAGGTCATCGTTGGCGTTGGCATACTTGTACTTGCCATCGGCCTGTAAGGTCGAGGTGATGCTGCTTAAGGCCGTCTCACCAATGACTAACTTACCATCGCGGCCGGACACGGTCAGACCTTTACCATTGAGGCTGGCGGTATTTAAGCCCCACGACTCGTCGTTGGTGCCCGCACCAGTGTGGTTACCATTGATAGTGACCGTGGCATTGTTGATGGAGCCTTGGGCATCACCGGTCATGGTTAAGGTGCTGAACTCAGCGGAGGCGTTGTGGTAGACGGTTAAGTTCGTACCGGCATTTAAGGTCAGGTCATTACCCGTGAGGCTGGTGGTGTACTCATTGCCATCAGCATCCTGCTTGTACTCGTAGCCGTTGTTACCGTACAGCTTCACGCTGCCACCACCTAAGGTGATGTTGGCGTTAGTAGCAGTGAGGTTTTGGATAGCCCAGTCACCGTAGATCACTTTTAAGGACGACTCGTTGCCTTCGGTGCTGCCTCCGCTAAAGACTAAGTCTTGGGTGACAGTGCCCTGAGCGGCAGATGGCGTATAGGTGCCATCAAAGACGCCGTACTCGTCAGTGTTCTCCTCTAAGTAACCTAAGGTTAAGGAGGCACCAGTGGTACCATCACCAAAGGTCAGACCGCTTACACCCGAGAGGCGCTCACCAACCACGATTTTGCCGGACTTCACGAGGAAGTTGGCGTAGTTTTGCTTATTGGTTGGGATGTGGGTGTTGTTGAGAGCCACCGACTCAGCGACTAAGCTACCGCTACCAATGTTTAAGCCATTGGTAGTGTGGTCATTGTCGTTATCTGGATCTGGAGCATCAGCAATGGTGAGCTCACTGGATACGACCACACCGCCATTGTTAAAGGCGATTTGATCGGTAGTTGGGGTGCTGACGGTGGTTAAGTCGCCCACATCAAAGTTGAGGCGGCCGCCAGCGACATTGAGTTCGCCGTCACCTGATAAGACAAAGGCAGCACCGCTGACGCTACCGCTACGCTCATTTTCCTCACGCTGGTACTTGTTAAGCAGGTAGTTGGCCTGATCCTCAGTAAGCAGCAGTAAGCCGTCTTCTTCGACCTTAATGGTGGTGAGGTTGGTACCGGCATCTTCGTTCTTGAGGCGGATAGTGGCATCACGCAGGTCTAAAGTAGCAGTGGTCTCGCGCTTGGCCTCATAGCCCAGAGCCGTCTTGCCTAAGGTGAAGCCACCGGAAGTCGCGCTGGTGCTGTTACCAGCAATGGTAATGGTGTTAGCACCAGTACCGCTGTTGTTTAAGGTCAGGGTGCCGTTGAAGTCTAAGGTGGCATCAACGCCGTAGCCGTTGCGGCCCTGCACTGGGGTCTCAGCAGAGTAGGCAGAGGAGCCTAAGCCCACTTGCAGGCTACCGCTAGCCAGCTCCATCTGGCCGTTGTAAGTCCAGATACCATCTTGGATGGTTAAGGCCTTGGTGTCACCACCATTGAGCTTGAGATTGTCGCTAATGGTATCGCCTTGGGCGGCAACGTAGATCTTCTGCGGGCCGTTGTAGGCGGTGGCGTCACCGGAGACGTAGTATGGATTGTCGATCTTGGTGGCAATGGTGTAGCCGTTCTTAGTATCTAAGTTGCCCTTGTAGAGGGTCAGCTGATCCTTTAAGACAAAGGCGCCGCCGCTATCGCCGGAGGCGGTGGTGTCGTGCTTAAAGGTCACGGCTTGAGCCTTTAAGGAAGCCACGCCAAAGCCGTCATAGTCTTTAGCCGAGGTGATTAACGTGTCCGAGCCTAAGGTCAGCTTGTCGGTGGTAACAGCTAACTCAGTACCTTTTAAAGCTGTGTCACCAGTAGCGACCGTGTTCTTTAAGCTCTTGGAAATGGTGATGTCAGTGCCTTGGATTGGGGTATTAGCTGCTTTAACTAAGTAGTGGGAATCTTGGGTGTCGTTGTCGCCTACATCTGAAGCCCAGCTATATTTGCTTAAATCTTCAGCACCGTCTAAGCTAAACTTGTTGTTAGCGCCGAGCTGAGCGTGACCACCGCTCTTTAAGAAGTTTTCAATAACAGTGGAGTCAGCGTTAAGCACGCCTTGGACGTCTAAGGTACCGCTACCGGTTAACTCACCGCCTTTGATATCGAGAGTCGAGACTAATTTCGACTCGTCGATAGGGGTATTTAGGTTATCCTCAGCAAAGGAGCCACTGTTGACCGTTAAGGTACCGTTAACAGTTAAGGTACCGGAGGTCATGGTCACCTGCGTAGCACTGCCACTCTCGCTAGTGACTAAATCGCTGCCAGAATCATTTTGCACATCACCGACGTCACCGGCAAAGGTAAAGTTAGCACCAGAATCAATCGTAATGGTGGCGCCATTGATTTCCACCTCTGGGGCCATAATGGCAGCGGTACCGGAGCCAGCCTTAACATTGATTTTGGCAGTATCGCCTAACACCACTTTAGAGTTGGTTTCGCCCTCTCTCCACTTCCCAGTAGAGTTGCTGTAGGCATCAGTGGCGCGGATACCAGCAAAGGAGCCCTCTGCGCTGGCGGTGATATTGACGGTACCGTTAATATCAATGGTACCCTCGGTGGCGATGCCTAAGTAGCCGTAGTCATTGATGTTGACGGTGGCACCGGATGCGACGGTTAAGCTACCTGACTCGGAGCCGAAACCGGCCATGATGTAGGAGGAGTTGACTAAGGTGCCATTACCGTTGACGGTTTCTTTCTTACCTTTAATGGTAGTGGTAGAGCCAGAAGCTAAGACCACGTTGTGGTATTGGATGATGCTGTTGCTGGTGGCTGTATCTGGGTCGTCTGCAGTAACACCTAAATATAATTTTCCGTGGTTGATAAAGTTACCGGCAGCTGCCGCACCGGTTGGATCAGCGGCACCGTCCCAGTTTGCAATCTGATTGTTTGCAGTGTTGAGGGTTAATTTACCATCTTTGTTGATGGTGACATCGCCTCTGACATAGACGTTGCCAGCAGAAGTGAAGCTTAACTTATGAGTAGCCCCTGATACGTTGATGCTGTTGTAGTACTTGCCTGCCGCAGGTAAGGTATCGTTGTCACTGGAAGTAGTGACATCATAGGTCGGATCAGCTGCTGCGTCCCATGAGTCAGCACCAGTCAGCTCAGCCGCATTCGCAGGTTGTGCAGCCACCGCCAAGCCAGCAGTGACCACCACGGCAGTGGCGAGGCCTTTTACGTAGGCGTTCTTAAAGATAGCGCGATACTGAGCGAGTAAAAACTTCAGCGCGTTGTTAGTTTGCTTCATCAGTTTGTTTGTACAGCAAACGACGGGTCAGAAATCCCGCGCTGTCGGCGCAGGGAGCCATGCCACTGCGGTATTTCCTTGCAGCAAAGGGGATTTCTCTCCAAAGACCACGTCGTGAGAGGTGTCACCACTAAGGAAGTATGCGCGGGCCGTCGGCAAGCATAATCAGTCAGTCAGTAAAGACGACCGAAAAGAAAAGCGGCCCGCTATCATCAGTTTATTGCTCTTACTCTGGCGCTTACAGCTAAGCTGGCGCTGCCACCACCGCGCCTTACACGGGATAACTGTGTTTTATCCCGCCATAGCAAGTGGCGGTGGCATTTGCTCGGTCTTACTCCTGCTGCCCTCCTGCGGCGAGCTGGTTGCAGCCCGTGACAGGAGGTGCTCTTTATCAGCATCAATCACCATGCGTTACCCCACCCCACAGTGGCAACTCATATGGCGCCCTGAGGCACGCATAGTAGTGTGATGTGGAGTGGTGTGGTGTAGTGCGAGCGCCCCGCGCTTCTGCGCTGCGGCCCTGAAAAGGCGCACAGCAGAGTAGAGCGGCGTGGCGTCTGAGCGTGGGGCTAAGCCTCGCGCTCACGAATTACGCAGTAGTACGCATGGCAGCTGTGACCTTGCATGATAAAGAGCAGGTGATAGGTAGCAGGCGGTGAGCGTGTGTTGTCCTCACTGGCGGTAGTCCCTGCTCTAAACACACAGCACGCTGGCGCCCAGCTTTTGGTGCCAGCAGCAGGGGGTGAGTAGAGCAGAAAGGTAGAAGCACTTGGACTGCGGCCCCGCCCCTAGCAGCGCACTATGCAAAAGAGGCACAGGCGCCACTACTGGCGGGTGGTGCCAGCGAAAAACAGTACGCGTCAGCGCACGTCATAAAGGAAAGAAGAGAAGAGGAGACAGCGCTACTTACCGCGTATGAGACTGTGCTGTAGGCACGCTGCAGCTGCTGTAGGGGAGCTGAACAGGCGTGAGTAAACACAGCCAACGGTAAGTCCGACTTTTAGCAAGGTCGAGCAAGAGAGCTTAACTGTGGCGTAGAGAAAAGACAGGTTACAGCTGGGGCTAAACTCCAAACCTAGCAAAAGGTAGGATGTAGGTACGACACTGCTGCTCATGCTACGCAGCAGTGGCCCCGCTCTAGAGAAGAGGTGGTGAACGCCAAGAAAGAAAGGAAAGGCTTTTGTCAACGCGATAGGCAAGCATACAAGCACAGCAGCGGTTTGGCTCTCAAGGCTCAACACTCATACCACCACATACACAGATACACAGAGAGGTGGGCAGGAGAGCACAGCAAGGAGAGAGCAAGGAGGCATGGGGGCTACAGTAGGTAGCATGCCCCTGTATCATGTTGCGGGCGTCGGCGGTGTCGGCTCAGCTACTGCTCTGTAAAACGGGAGCGCCAGCTTTTGCCTTAGCAGGCGGCAGAATAACGCGGCCAAGCAAATTGCAAGGCCCCAACGTGCAGCGCGCTGTGACTAAGTCAAAACAGAGCATAGTCAGCACAGCGCAGGGCGTTATCCCCAGAAAACCGCATGTATATGCGCTCGATGAGTGGTTGACAAAAACAGATAATTTAAAGACTCAATTAATCCAAAAACTTGACTAAAAAAAAAAGCAATCACTATGCCAGCTTAAGATAATTATTACAAAAATTTTCAAACATTCTCCTTAAGGGCTTTTAGCAGCTAGCAATGCAGAATTTACATGGCTTTTATGTATCTATGTTTTTTGGCAAGGGTGGCGTGAAAAAAAAAATTTCTGCATGCGCCAAGGCGGGAGGAGAGAGGGGGCAGTGCTTGGGACACGCTGGCGGGCAGGTTGCTGCTGGGAACCGGATGGTAAGACTGCGTTGCGGCTCTCAAAGTAAGGATGGCGACTGCAGCTAGCGGCAAAGTAGCTTTGCGGAGGGGAAACGAGGGACGTGGGCGGGCTGCGCTGCTGATATCGAGGTTAACTGGGTATAAGGGCAGGAACAGGTGCGGCGTGAGGTAGCTCAAGGGATAGCACAAAGAGACAGCGATGGTTGCTGGCGCTGCACTGTGCGCGGCGTGAAGACGTCTACGGGTGGTGTGGTGGTAGCAGCTGGCATGAGCTTGAGGTAAAGGGCTGGCTGCCACAGAGCGTAAAGCTCTGCTGCTTGGTGGTTGTGGCAGCAGGCATTAGCGCAGTGTGTGGTAAGGAACGAATTACTTAATAGATGGCGGGATTTATGGCAATCATGTATGCCTTTCCTTAAGGTAGGCTCAGGCTAGAACACCCTTTATCTCGAGGTGTAGGTTGTTGCCAGCACTCACCCCTGTATCCGTCAGTTATTAGATCACTCATTCTTAAGTGGACACAAGGCCAAACGTGATGAGAGGCGCGCTGAGGACTGACTTAGAGATGACGGTGTTTAAGGCCAGCATGCGTGCCCTTAAGATAAGCTCGGACTCACCTGCACCAGTCATCTCGAGGTGTGGGGCGTACCAGCTTTTAGCCTTGCTGCCGTCACTTGAGATCACTCATTCCTTGGTAAACAAATCCTCTAAGATATCGCTGGCTTTAGAGTAGAGCTTGACATGGGCAAAGTGAGTGCGCTCTGCCTCTTCGGCTTCCTTTATGGCCTGCAGCGTTTCCTCATTAGGCTCGTAGTAGTAGTAGTAGTAGTAGTCGCAGTCAGAGCCAATCTCGGTCTGGCGCTGGTGTTGGTGCTTACGCTTAAGGTGAGACTTATTGCTGTCGCTCGGAGCGTGCTCAGAAGTTAGGGTAGAGTCAGTTTGCGCAGTAGTGGTAGGGGGCATAGTACAGGCCTTTGAGCAAAGAGCTGTGGTTGAACATCAGCTCTTGGTTAAATCAGTACAGTAGACAAAAGGCATTGCTGGTTAAGGGCAAGCAAGAGGCATGAGACAAGGCGTGTTTTTGCTTAGACGGTGAGCACCTTGTAAGGAGTTGCCTACCAAGCAGTAGTGGCGGCACTGGATTTACACCGCACCTTACCCTGTGGAGATAGCAGGGCGTAAAGAGCGCAGAGGAAGTGGATAGCGTGTAGAGCGCACAGAGCACTGCTGTCTTACGTGTTATTTTGGGTTATGACGTTAGGTCTGAGCAGACGACACGAGCGTGAGCATTGACGCCATACTCAACTCATCGGCATTCGAGGAGCCGGTGTAGTTGACGCCTAAGCCCAAGCGAAGCTACCAGTCTTAGCCTCCACACCTAAGGTCGCACCATAGGTGAAGTTAGCTAAGAACTCCGAGCTGATGTCAGTCCCTGTTGCTGTCGCTGTTTTTGACCTGCTTGGCAGTAGGCTTCACCGTAGCGATAACACGTCAGGAAAGGAAGCAGCGTGATTCTGTAAGGGCAGCAAGCACCAGAGCCAGCAAGAGCTGCCAAAGCTGGGCGCGATCCATAGCTGTAGAGCCATCACAAGTTAGTGGCTGCTGTTGCTGCTCTGCTACTGCCCCGCGTCCGCACAGGAGGAAACAAGCACTAAGCCGTTTTGTCCTTGTGGTCAGGAGAGAGTATGTATGCCATAAACTCATCAACACTGGAAAAGACCCGAGCGTGAGCAAAGTGAGTGCGCTCCATTTCCTCTGCTTCCTTAATGGCTTGCAAGGTGGTCTCATTAAGCTGGTCGTAGCTGTGCTCGCTGGAGGCGTCATTCTGCTCTGGTTGTGGTGCAGGTTCTGCCTTGCAGTGGTGAGCAATAGCTGGCTTGGCACCGGCAAGAGGGGACGAGGTTGCTTTAGACATGGGATAGAGCTCTCCTCAAGAGTGATAAAGCTGCTGTAAGTTAGGCTGAACTGTAGGAGCAGCTTAGCGTGTCAGTCCTGTGGAGAGAACATAGCACAGCGCTCATAGGCTGAGCACATCTACGCAGGACTAAAGATCAACGGCTGTGCTTGGTGGCTGCAAACACCTTGTGGGGCGGGCGCTGTTAGCACGTGTGGCAGCGCACTAACTTCATGCTGTGAGCTCCGTGCGAGCGGCGAGAGTAGAGCAAGTGGCAGCAGGGCAGCAAGGCAGCAAGGCAGCATGGCTGCGTGAGTATCTCAAAAAGCAAATCTCAAAGGAGGTATCTGCCTACAATCAGGTGTTTTACCCTGAGAGTAGGAGTTTGCTAAGGAGCTACTTTCGAGATAATGCGCCGTCAGGCGCTTTTAGGTTACCTATGGGTAGCAGAATACAGGGCTAAGAGCAGTTAGCTCTTAGACTGGGAAAAGCTCAGCGTTGTTTTGGTCTAAACACCGTGTCAGCAGCAACAGGAGCAATGACCTCGCGCCATCAAACAAAAAGGGCGCACTACCTGTCGGCGGTGCACCCTCGATATTAGCAGTAGCTGGTGGCAGTGCACACAGCTGCTTTTACGGACGGTAAAAGATGAGTGGTAGGGAAGAGGAGCCATTACCCAAAGTGGTGGCTGTTAGCGCTCGTTATCCTCACCATCGTCATCATCGTCAAAGTCATCAGCGCTCTCGTCGTCGGCAGCATAAGAATCGACCCCATGATAGTCGTCTAAAAGACTCAGGTGGCAACAATTTCGGCTCTCTCCTGAATCTGTGGGTATAGACTCATACCACAGCCTTAGGTAGTTAGGCTAAGGCCAGTGCTAATCAGCAATTAGCCGTCCCATTACCTCATAAGCGCTCTACAAATTCTGAGTAGAGCCACAATTTCTGCAACTCAGCATCATACTGATTTGCTTGCTTTCTCAGAGCAGCTACCTTGGCAATTAGATATGCACCGTCCTTGGCAATGGCTTCTGTTACAGTCTCAATCTTCTGAGGAAGATCCTCGGGTAGTCCATGGCGTCGAGCTATATCTTCCAGATCAGTAATGGAGTCCTGTACGCATTGGTCTAGGCTCCCATTAATGCTCGTATCAAGGTCGATTAGATCTTCTGCCTCTACAGGTTTTCCTTGATCCTTAAGCTTTTGCAGCTGTGCAAGCTCTTGTTTTGCGGTTTCGAGGTCAAATTGAGCTACTGTTAGTTCATGAAGATCAACCCACGTTTGATCTATAGCACGTGGATGTGGCTTGTAGGGTAAAAGTTGCTCTTCATACTGATCCAGTTGTTGGCAGTTAGCCTGCAAGTCCTTTAGCTTCTTCTGAAGCTCTGTTGGCACCTGATTCTTGGCCTGCGCACTATCCTGCTCAGACTCAGACTCAGCCTCTGGCTTGGGAGTTGTTTGTGGCTTTGGCTCTGTCATGTTGTTTTACCTCAGCATTTAAGCTGTTCTTAAGAAAAATAGGGGGCAGAGTCATGACCAGAAAGCTTAGCTTAGGTCATGCCCCTGCCCCCATACCTTGGTAACTACAGCCAGCATTGTCAGTACACACTTGCAGTAAGTGGCTTGTACCCCAGCTGCTGGCCGTAGACTGAGCAAAGTAACCTTTGCTCAGCTTTAGGTCTTAAGACCGTGAGGTCTTAGAAGACGAAACGAGCGTTAGCATTGACGCCGTACTCATCGGCATTAGAAGAGCCGGTGTAGTTGACGCCTAAGCCAAAGCTGAAGCTACCAGTCTTAGCCTCCACACCTAAGGTCGCACCGTAGGTGAAGTTGTCTAAGAACTCCGAGCTGACGCCGGTCGTGAGGTTGTCCACGCCAGTCCAGCTGACGGTACCATCAACCTCGTCGTCACCGAAGTTGCCGGTTAAGGTCAGATCAAACATTGGCTTGACCGACCAGTTGTCACCAACAAACTCCTTAGCCATAGTCACACCCACTGGGATGGAGAAGACGCTGATGCTACCGGCATCAAAGTGCGCCACATCCTCACCATTGGCGGTGACCGTGTAGTCGTCGAGATCAACATTGGTGTAGCGTAAGCCCGCATGTGGAGCCACCTCCACCGTGTTGAAGTCAAAGGCGTACTTAGCGGTCACACCAAAGGTCAGAGCAGTGCTGTCAGCCGAGCTCTCGAGCTTGCCATACTTGTCCATACCGGTGGTAGCCTCGAGGTCGTTGTCGACCACGGTGTAACCGATATCAGCTGCGACAGTTAAGGCATCGTAGCGGTAGCTACCGTAGAGCGCAGCACCCCAATAATCAAAGTCATTGGAGGTGTTGTTGGCGGCAGTGTTACCCTTGCCGTCGACATCACCGGAGCCGACATTGAACATCAGACCGGCGGTAAAGCCTGGCATGAGCTCTAAGTCAGCACCTAAGGCGACGCCGTAGAGGTTGAGATCAACACCGTAGTCTAAGCCCTGAGAGTCAAAGCCATCGGAGTCGTGCGACTTGTACACTGGGGCTAACCACAGCGCTGCACCTTGGCCATTGTTGGCAATGGTGAGGCCGCCAGCGCTACCCACACCTAAGCGCGCAGCAATGGCGTCGGTAGTGGAGCTCGAGGCACCTAAAGCAGCCTGCGCCGTGCCACCGTAGATGGCTAAGCGGGCGGCAGCTTCAGCTGGGGCACCGTGGCTGTTGGTCACGACCTCGTTTAAGAAGTCGCTGCTGCCAGCAACACGAGTGTGAGCCACAGTGTTGTTGGTGTTGGTGTTATTACCCGCGCCAGTGTCAGTACCAGTACCATTACCAGCATCAGTACCACTATCGGTGTTGCCACCATTATCGTTAGTGGTGGTGCCAGCTAAGACCTGCGTATCACTCGTAGTGGTGGTAGTGGTAGCGCGCGTATCCTCGGTGTTGCCAGTGCTATCCGTAGCACCGCTGTCACCCGTGCTGCCGGTAGAGCCTGCAGAGGTTGGGGCAATGCGGCCCTCGTGGTAGGCAATTAAGCTCTCAACCACTGGGTCAGAGGCCTCGGACATGACGCTGTAAGCGGCATTCTCATCGACATGCAGTTGCACGTCTAAGCCTTGGTTCTTACCAGTTAAGGTAGCGAACAGGAAGCCGTTTTGCGTGTAGACC
>JAHLFE010000157.1 GCA_018884035.1 Candidatus Anaerobiospirillum pullicola | reverse complement strand
GTTTACAAGCCACTTAATCGCGCAGGAAGATGTTTCCAGACTGGAAACACCTAGACTCGACGGTTCATCCAATAATCCCTTATATAAGGGATTCATCATAGGCGCCAATTGTGTCTCTTTGAGCCGGTTTTAATAAAATGCCAATCGACCGGTCCAAAAGCCACTTTAAGTGGCGCTGATGCTGATATTTAAGCGTTTTTGCTTAACTTAACGCCTATGGTTCCCTCGGTGTTTTTCTGCGCAGCTTGGCGCCGCAGTGCTGTGTGTGCTCAGTTTGAGTGAGTACGCAGCGCACGCATAGCGCCAGCTGGTTCCAGAACAGCATGCTCGCGCTTTGCCTGAGCGACACAGCCTTACCTTGCCCACCTAAACTCAGCTCAAGTAAATCACAGCCCCTCATCACGCCGCTAACCATCAGCAGCACCACCAGCCCACGCCACAGTAGGTATCCCAATAATACCAATGACGCTGCTTAAAGGGCTTTAACCGGTTTTGCGCTTAATCTGAGTAGGGATCGCCTGAGGTGAGGTTGTGTGGCGGCTGTCTACACTTCACAGCGTGCCGCGTAGCAGCGCCGCGTACTCTCTGCTGCACTCTCTTTTTCTCTGCGTGTCACCGCTTCATGCCACTGCCACTGCCACCGCTTTTATTGCCATTTTCGTCATAACCGCAAGTACCACCACTCTCGCAGCAGCAGCAGCCTCAACCTATAAATGTTTGATCTATAGACATGCTAAGCCCGCAAAAGGCAAGTCCCACCGTAACTCCGTAAACGTTTGCGTAAAATTACACCCAAGGTGCACGACAGGGGTACAACTACCCTGAGCTTACGTTGAGCAGTGCAGCTCAACTCGCCTTAATCCCGCTTAAACACGCCTTTAACCACCCCGTACTAAGCTCAGAACGCACTGCCACCACAACACCTGATGACACATGCGCTGTCCAGCATGGCAGTGCTTATTACCCCCCTTTCCCTGCAGGAACTCCACCGTCACCTCAGCACAACTCCTATAAATTAGCCTTTCGTGCCCCAAAACACGCCGCTGTCCTAACCCACATCATTGCCCCGCTTTGTCGCATCATGCCCTAAAAAGGTTCTTGCTCGCTGAAATGGCAGTAAACTCCTAAGCCCGTGTTTACGCCCTTACTCCGCTTTTTTACTCCCCTCATAAGTGCCTCTTTGCGCCCAACAAAGACACAGCTAAAACCTGCGCTGCGGCGTATGCTTTCTCAAACGGTTACGATTTGCCTTTTACCATAAAACTGCACTCTTTGTCAGATTTGTGTGCTCGCGCACATTGCGCTAAAATGAAAAAAAAATAAGAGCTGCATCACGTAATAAGTAGTTCACCGCATGCAAAAGCGCAAATTTCGTTTAACATGCAGAACTGTGATCAGTTCATGGAGCCACAACAAGTGTTGCGTGGGCCGCATTGGCTCTTTAACCGTAAACGATTGAAGACCAGCCTCTTGAGGAGAGGTAAGCCCCACAAAACTGACTGTGAACTGTTGCTTGTATTGTAGGGAGTTGAGATGCGTTTCTTTATTGATACTGCTAATGTCGAGGATATCCGCAAAGCTAACGACATGGGTGTGATTTGCGGTGTTACCACTAACCCAACCTTAATCGCCAAGGAAGGCCGTGACTTCAAGGACGTCATCAAGGAGATTACCTCCATCGTCGACGGCCCTATCAGCGGTGAAGTGAAGCCAACCACCCTCGACGCTCCTACCATGATGAAAGAGGCGCGTGAGATCGCTGCTATCCACCCTAACATGGTCGTGAAGATCCCAATGACCGTCGAAGGCTTAAAGGCTTGCCACATGTGCAAGGCTGAGGGCATCAAGACCAACTTAACCTTAATCTTCTCGGCTAACCAAGCACTGTTGGCTGCTCGTGCAGGTGCCACCTATGTCTCGCCATTCTTAGGCCGCTTAGACGACATCTCCATGCCAGGCATTGACCTCATCCGTCAAATCGCTGACATCTTTGCCGCTGGCGATATCGATGCGCAAATCATCGCTGCTTCCGTCCGTAACCCAATCCACATCATGGATTGCGCTTTAGCCGGTGCTGATATTGCCACTGTTCCTTACAAGGTCATCGAGCAGATGACTCACCACCCATTAACTGACCAAGGCATTACCAAGTTCCAAGAGGACTACCGTAAGGTCTTCGGTTAATAGCGCGCGTTTGGAGCGCTGTTTCATTCTCCTCCATTCGTGAGGACTAAAAGGCCGATCGCCTAGGAGCGCTGCTTTATCAAGCTGTGCTAAGTGTAGAGGTGACCGGCTTTTTTGCTACCTACCAGTTTCTTTCCCTCTCAAGATCACCTTGATGGTGGCTCTTTGTCTGGGATTAAGGATGGGCTGGTGGTAGCGGTCGCGATCGTGAATAGGGGAGAATTGCTTTGTGAAGGATAAAAGCAATCATGTCTTGTCCATGTAAGAAAAGAGCGCTGGCCGGTATCGTCGCGGCCTGCGGTGCTGTGATTGTCTTAGGCGGTGGCTTTGTTGCCAGTATGCTGAGCTTCAATACAGCAATGGACTCTTTAGGAAAGCAGCTGGAGCAGCAAATTAATGCCATGTTGGCAGATCCGCTCCGTGTGGCCAAGACGCCGCAATTTACCGTTGCGCTTGCTGAATCCGGAAGTGGCCTCCTCTCGCATGATATGACCATGGTCGTGGTCAACAGTGAGGATCAAAGCAAGTTCAAGTTGCCATTTACGGTGGACGTGGGTTACATGGGTTATGACTTTACCTTTGACCCAGTGCATGCCACTGTTAACGACCAGAATTTCATTCGCGCCTACGATTTAAATCAGCTCACCGCTTTTACGAGCTCGGGCTCCTTAGGCCTGTGGTCGCAGCGTTTTACCTTAAACTCCTCAGTCTCGTTTTTAAACGACTTTGAGACTTTGGCCCACACTGCTGCCCGTGCACAGGCTTTTGACTGGATCCTAGCTGAGATGGAAAAAGAGGACAGCACTATTGCTGATCCTATGAGCCTGCTGGAGCAAAAGACGCAAGAGTTCCTGCCACAGGCGCAAGAGAAGCTAAAGAAAGTAGCCGACGCCAACTTCATCAAGCCCGTGGGTACGGTAGACTTCACGCTTGAGGCTGACAACGAAGAAAACGTCAAGATCTCGGTGGTTACCGATGGCTTCTTAACCGCCTCTGGTGCAGTGAGCTCGGTGAAGTTCTTTAACCACTCACAGGGCTTTACGCAGTTACGTTCTTTAGGTCGCTCCGATCTGCAAATTGATTCCTTTGCCATGATTGGTGAGGATGACTATGATCAGGTGCGTAACCTCGTGATTCACACCGACAGCTCGCCAGTTTCTGCGAAAGGTAATTTCAACCTCGACTTTTCTTTGCAGGTCGGGGACTTTGACCAGATGCAGAACTTAAGCGCTACAGGCGTGATGCACAACCTCAATATGTCGCTGTTTAACAGCGAGACTCCACTTATGACCTTTTTGGAGTATGTGCAGCAAAACGCCTTAAACGTGCAGGTGACTGAGGGTAGCTTTGACTTTACCACTAAGGTTAAAGACGAGCTTTATGGCAGGGTAGTGGACGCCGTGGTGCCTGTGACCTTTAAAGGTGAGGTCGGCAATACAGTGAACACTGTTGCTGCTAAGACTACAGCCGAGACTCCAGCTACTGACGCAGCTGATGCTGCTGATACAGCAGCCACTGGCGCCGAGGTCACAGAGCAGGGTAAGACTCAGAGTGGTGAGCCCCCTGTTGCGATGGTGTTGCAAAATCCAACGTTCTACACCGACTTTACCTTTGTGGTCGGGGAGAACATGGCTAATATCGTTGACCCTGTAGCCGATGAGTATGGTCAGTACTTCAAGGTCAATAAGGCTAAGGGCACGTCGCAGGTGCAAGTACGAATGGAGTCAGATATGACTGGTTCGTATTCATTAACGATTAACGGCGAAAAGGTGCAGTAAGCACCTCTGCAAGGTGCAGTAAGCACCTCTGCAAGGTGCAACAAACCTCTAAAAGAGGTGCCGTGCAGCACCTTTTGTGGTGTTGCGCCTTGTAAGCGCCAACCCCAGCAGGTACGCGCTTAATGGCACGAGCCTGCTTGCAGAATTAGTTTTTTGGTGGAAGGGATGGGGATATAGCCCCGCTATGGGGGTGATATCCCACACTTGGGGTAGACCCAAAAACTCTCACGGTAGAGATGAGGTGATCTTGCCGTTACCTTTACCTTGAGAGGTAAAAGTAAATAGCCGCAAAGCTTTGTAGCAACACAGTGCTGCTCTTGTTTGCCCTGCACCTGTTGTTATAGGCTGTAAGGATATTTGCGCTAACTAGGAGTAATCATGTCAGAGTATCAGCAATTAGCTAATGCCATTCGTGCCCTGAGCATGGACGCAGTGCAAAAGGCCAACTCGGGTCACCCAGGTGCACCTCTTGGTATGGCTGATATGGCCGAGGCCTTATGGCGCGGTTTCTTACGCCACAACCCAAAGAATCCAAAGTGGGCTAATCGTGACCGTTTCATCTTATCCAACGGCCACGCCTCGATGCTCATTTACTCTCTGTTACACCTGACCGGTTACGATCTGACCATTGAGGACTTACAACAGTTCCGTCAATTAGATTCCAAGACCCCAGGTCACCCAGAGTACGGTGAGGTTCCTGGTGTTGAAACCACCACTGGCCCATTAGGCCAAGGCTTAGGCAACTCTGTAGGCTTCGCTTTAGCTGAGGCTATGCTGGCCAAAGAGTTCAATCGCGATGGCTTCAACATCGTCGACCACTACACCTACGTCTTCATGGGTGACGGCTGCTTAATGGAAGGCATCTCCCATGAGGCCTGCTCCTTAGCTGGTACCTTAGGCTTAGGTAAGTTAATCGCCTTATACGACTCCAACCACATCTCCATCGACGGTGATGTCAAGAACTGGTTCGGTGATGACACCGCCGAGCGTTTCAAGGCTTATCACTGGCAGGTACAAGAGGTTGATGGCCACGATGGCGCTGCTATCCGTGAGGCTATCAAGAAGGCTCAAGAGGATAAGGATCACCCATCCATTATCATCTGCCACACCACCATCGGTAAGGGCGCTCCTCACAAGCAAGGCACCTCCGCTTCCCACGGCGCTCCTTTAGGCGACGAGGAAATCGCTGCGACCCGTAAGGCCTTAGGCTGGGATTACCCACCATTTGAGATCCCTGAAGAGATCTACAACAAGTGGTCGGCGGTTGAGGCCGGTGCTAAGGCTGAGCAAGAGTGGAATGACCTCTTTGCTAAGTACAAGGCTCAGTACCCAGAGTTAGCCTCTGAGTTTGAGCGTCGCATGAGCGGTGAGTTACCTGTTGACTTAGCTGCTAAGGCCAAGGCTTGGGCGCAGAGCTTACAAGACAACCCAGCTAAGCTTGCTACCCGTAAGGCCGGTCAGAACGCCTTAGACTTCTTTGGTGCCCTGTTACCAGAGTTAGCTGGCGGTTCTGCTGACTTAGCTCCATCGAACCTGACCATGAACAAGGCTTCGGTGTCGGTGCTGCCACACGAGTTTGCTGGCAACTACATCCACTGGGGTGTACGTGAGTTCGGCATGTGTGCTGCCATGAACGGTATGCTCTTACACGGTGGCTTCCGTCCATATGGTGGTACCTTCTTAATCTTCTCGGAGTATGCCCGCAACGCCATTCGTATGGCCGCTCTGATGAAGATCCCAACCTTATTCGTGTTCACTCACGACTCCATTGGCGTGGGTGAAGACGGCCCTACCCACGAGCCAATTGAGCAAACCGCAACTTTACGCTTAGTGCCAAACCTCGACACTTGGCGTCCATGCGATCAGGTTGAGACCGCTGTGGCGTGGTTACAGATGATCGAGCGCAAGGGCGGCCCATCTGACATCGTCTTAACCCGTCAGGGCTTAGAGCAGATGCCACGTACTTCCCAGCAGATCGCTGATATCGCTAAGGGCGGTTACATCTTAAAGGACTGCGACGGCACGCCAGATCTTATCTACATTGCTACCGGTTCTGAGGTGGCTTTAGCTTTCCACGCTGCTGAAGAGTTAGCCAAGGAAGGCAAGAAGGTGCGTGTGGTCTCGATGCCATGCTGCGAGGAGTTCGATCGTCAGAGCGCTGAGTACAAGGAGCAGGTGTTACCTGCTGCGGTGCGTGCTCGTGTGGCGATTGAGGCTGGCAGCACCACCACTTGGTACAAGTATGTGGGCTTAGATGGCAAGGTCTTAGGCTTAGACCACTACGGTGCTTCCGCTCCAGCGGCTAAGCTGTTCGAGCGCTATGGCTTTACGGTGGAAAACGCCGTGGCTGTAGGCAAGGCTGCTTTAGCTAAGTAAGAGCGAGCGCTACAAAGCTAACAGGCTGTAAAGCGTAAGCAGGGCTCTAGGTGAGCCCATAAACAGGCTCTATGTTGTGTGCGTGCAGCAGACGACATAGGGCCTGTTTTGTTTTTTAGGCCACAAAGAGCAAAGCGCAAGGAACAAAGAGCACATGTTGGCACAAGCCCCATAGGCCTTGGATGCTCATAAGGATATAGAACAGCGCGTAGGTGGTCACCATCACTACCCAATAATAGGATCTGCTCAGAGTTTGGTAGATAACAAAAGCAGCAACGCCACTGCGATCAAGCAAGGGGCCCCATATGATGGCGTTTGGCGTAACCAACTTTGGAGTAGTGTTGGTGCCATATCCACCAAACTATGAGGAGAACCCAATAATAGGTTCGCCACAGAGTTTGGTGGATGTGATTGAGGCCCACCGAATATTATTAGGTGGCTAACATTAAACGCCATCACCACAGCTCATGTGCTTACCTCAAGGTATGAGGCTACATTGTGGTCTCCACCCAACTCTGAACAGAGCCCTATAATGATCACAATAGTAGGTGGTGGTAGGTACATTCCCACGAACTTAATCCCGCCATGGCTTTATGGTGCTTTTGCGCATCTTAATTACCCTGAGGTGGGATGGTTATGATGCTCTGAGCTGCGTTGCCCTCTGTAGTTTCGCGTGTCTGGCGGTAGAGGGTACCAACGCTCCTTCAAGGATGGTCACACTATGCTGGTAGGATGGAATGCTAGCGCATAGCTCTTTGCCGCGCTCTGCGCCCTCAAAGTACGTAGATATACATTGCCATGGGCCCTGCTAAAGCAGCTCCAACTTGAGCAAACTGAAGAGTGGTACCTGTAAGCAGTAGGTTAAGATTACGCACGAGGTAAGAGCGCTGTAAGCTGCTCATTTTGCGGGTAAAGCAGGTTGTACGTGCGTTGTCTAGCGCGGTGCCATTCCCCAGCGGCGGCTGCTTATGCCTTGGCTTATATTTATGCAGCCGTGCTTTCTGAGCACCATAAATGATCACATCTGATAAAATGTGCACATTTTTGTATCACCAGTAGTGCTATACTACGCAGCTCTTGCTGTTATCCTAGGTTAGAAGTCGACCGATTGTGCACTACCCTAAAGAAGCTAGTGACGAGAATAGGCCTATGCACATTGCCGGTAGTTTGTCGCGGCCATGTGTGAGCTCGGTGGCGGTAGCTGCTGGGCAGTGTAAGATATACTGGCACAGCATTGCTACTTGTGATAACTCCTAACGCAGTTGTCACAACCATCTCCGCTGTTTGAGTATAGTATGTAGCTAATATGGCCTAGCCATAACCTGTAGGGGCGTCTGTAACGTCATGATGCATTAATGCATCAGCGGTAGCATTTGGCGCCATGTGCGAGTAAAAGTAGAGTAGCGTCGGTATCACGAGAGCGTAACTTACAAGGCCTTAAGCCTGAGGCGCTCGGCGTGGCGAGTTTTGGAAACATTGCAGAGCCTGTTGTTGGTGCTCTGGAGCTGTTTTGGTCACCAGCTGTACCACATGTAGGCACAATCAGCCAATACCATCAACACCACTCATTGGTGGCTAAAGGTGTGCGTTTTATGAGCATCAATCTAAATCTGTTGCAGAACATCGAATGTGAGTACAAGTTTGCCCTTAATCCGGCTTACGCGGCGTCGTTTATCAGCGAGTTCTGCCAGAAGTTTAATGACGTCATCGCTCTGCGCTACCACACGCTGCCGCAAGATTTCATCTCGTCTTTTCCCCTGTCCTCGTTCTTAGCTGACCCCTCCAAAAGTGAGGTCGCATCCCTTGCGAACGAGTACTTTGACACTAAAGACGACCTGCTCTTTGCCAAGTACAGATCCGGCCTGCGTCTGCGTCGCTCCAGTAAAGCAAGCGGCGTCGAGCAAACCTTAAAGTGCAAGGGTGAAGAGTCCGATGGCGCTTCCCATACCCACAAAGAGCTCAATGTGCATGTGAGCCACGATCTTACTGTACCTGATCTCTCTTTATTTGCTGCCGACGACTTACCTGCGGGCATGTTGGAGCTTGCCCAAAGTCATGAGCTCTTAGGTAAGTACAAGACCGACTTTGTACGCCAGAGCATCACTCTGACGGTGCCGCTGTTTTTGACCTTTGAGGTGGCGGTCGATCAAGGAGAGATCGCTTGTACCTACGAGGGGAAGACGCACCGCTCCTCTATCTGTGAGGTGGAGTTTGAGCTTAAGAGCGTCAATCCAGACTACCTCAATTTAGTCAGCGATAAGGTCTACGATCTTGATGATTTACGCCTTGAGTTTAGTGCGCTGCTCAATGAGGTCATGCTCTTAGTGGCAGGTGCCCCAAGTGCGTATTTAGATGCAGCCCATCTCTTTGGCTTAGCCTCGCATGCGCCATCGCCATTAGTTACTTCCATTCAGCAGGAGATGCAGGAGCAAATGGCCTCGGTGGCTGAGGCAGGTGCTGTCTTAGCGCAAAAAGAGCAAGCAGCCGCTGCCCCATCCAGCGTCGAGGTAGTTACGGCTAAAGCCGAGGCTTTAGATCACGCTGCCGCTCATGCTGCTGCCAGCAATGAGCATGATGACGACGAGAGTGGCGAGCCTCTGGCAACCTCGACTGATAGCCCTGATGGTGAGAGCGCCTTAGTGGGGGATATCTTCCACGAGCCTACGGCCGTCAATGAGCGGGCTAAGCGCCGCTTTGGCCTGCACCCAGCGCTGCGCAAAGAAGGTGGCCTTATTGGTGTGGAGCCATTCTCTAAACTCAAGCGTGCGGTGCTCTTAAAGACGCGCTATGCCTGTGATGAGGCCAAGCAAAACGATCCGCAATTTATGGCGCAGTTTAAGGCAGACTTAACCCCGCTGCGCATGCTGATCACTGCTTATGTCTGCACTGATAAGCCAAGCTTATTAGACTTTAAGCAGATCGTCGATTGCATGGCTGAGGTTTACTGCACGGCTATGGGCATGGCCAATCTCTTTGGTACCCGTGAGAACTTTGAGAACGTGCGTGATGCCTTAGATCTCATCATCTCCTTTGCCGGTCATCACCGCCCAACGTACATCTCCCCACAGTCGCACCGCCGCCATCGCGAACTGTGCCAAGATCCGGACTTTAATGATCTGAGCATGCTGACAGTATCTGAGTGCTCGAGCATGTTTATCGAGATCAATGGTCAGTTGTGGATTGATCCGTTCTTTCACGACTTAAAGCGTCTCTTAGAGGAGCAGGTGGACTTAGACGCTGAGCAGTTTAAGAAGCTCTGCCGTACCTCCATTAACAACAGCTTTGCTATTAAGTCCTCGGAGTATGCGGAGCGCATTCACTACATCTTAAAGCGCCAGCAGATCCTCTTCGTGGACGAGGAGGTGGATAGCGAGGTGAACAAGGAGCAGCGTATGAGTGAGCGCAAGCTCATGGCGCTTGCTACGCAGCACCACCTCAAGCTGATGTGGAACAACATCTAAAAGAGGGGGGCAGCCACAGCGGTACAGCGACGTTAGGGGGTACCAACTCCTCTTACCCATCCTCTCAAGATGGGGTAACAATCCTACCCGCAAACTGAAACCACCAATAGCAGCCAGTTCCTCTGGGCGATGCTGCTGCAAGTGGTTGGGCTGCTATCCAGCCTGAAAGCGGGAGGGGGTTTTAGTGTCTTCATACCTCTTTGAGGGATGCGGTGAGATCGCTCTGTGGTGTACCGTCAGCATTAGGTGCGTGGGTAGAGGGAACCCTGTCGCGAACTACCGCGAAGTGCCGCGTTTACACTTACATCTGGCTGTTGGCACGTATTGATTTTTCCCGATAAATAAGCTGTTTCTTCTTCTTCTTCTTTATGCCGCTAAACGATAGCAACCACACTAAAGCTTGAGAGGGGGGCACGCTCAGCTTTAGGGCTATCATCTTCCCCTTGAGTGTTAGACGTCAGGAGATCCACTCTGAGGTAAAAGGGGGATCTTAGCGATTTTGGGCATCTTAGCGGTTTTGGGAAAAGCAGACTAAACTCCTCGACGTCAGCTACCTCCTTTTCCCCGCTTATTCCTGCTTGCCTGTCAGACAGGCAAGATTCCTTTTTCTACTCGCTGCAGAGAAAAGTTTGCTTTTGTGAGCTAGCTTGCAAATGTGACGCTTTGTTAAGCCGCAAGCACTCTTTTTTCCCCCATGTATAAGCGCAAAACCGCTCTTTAGCGTCCCCATTTTTGCGCCGTGCGCGGCATAAAACAGCCATGCCTCCTTACTTCCCTCTATTTTTGGCCTATTTTTGCGCAGTTGCGGCCTAAAGCCCGTGCTCATACGGTTTGCCACGCAAAATCGGGGCATGCCTGTTGATTTTTGCGCCCGCCTGAATATACTCTTGTTTGTCAGAACAATCTGAGAGCCCTGTCTGCACCGGCAGTCCCCTGCATATGTGCTTTCTTCCTCAGATTGGCGCCAACTTTGGGCATGGGTATTCTGCCCTCTCTTAAGTGTGCACGCACGTGCCTACTTAGGTGCTGCAAGGACAAAAAACCTGCTGCTGGTTGGTCTAGTCAAAAGACAGAAAAAAGAGGATTTCATCGTTATGGCAGCAATCAAGAAGATGGCCGACCTCGACCTTAAGGGCAAGCGCGTTTTCATTCGCGCTGACTTAAACGTGCCAGTGAAGGACGGTAAGGTTACCTCCGACGCTCGTATCGTTAGCTCTTTACCAACCATTAAGTTGGCTCTGGAAAAGGGTGCTAAGGTCATGGTTACCTCGCACTTAGGCCGTCCAACTGAGGGCGAGTACGACGAGCAATTTTCCTTAAAGCCTGTTGTTGACTACATGGCCAAGCTCTTACCTTGCCCAGTCCGCTTAGTCAAGGACTACTTAGACGGCGTCGATGTCAAGGACGGTGAGGTTGTCGTCTTAGAGAACTGCCGTTTCAACAAGGGCGAGAAGAAGAACGACGAGTCCTTATCTAAGAAGTATGCCGCTTTATGCGACGTCTTCGTGATGGACGCTTTCGGTACTGCTCACCGTGCTCAAGCCACCACCTATGGTGTGGCTCAGTTCGCTCCAGAGGCCTGCGCTGGCTTACTGTTAGACAAGGAGCTGACCGCTTTAGGTAAGGCTTTTGAGAGCCCAGAGCGCCCAATGTTAGCTATCGTGGGCGGTTCTAAGGTTTCCACCAAGCTGCCTGTGTTAGAGAGCTTATTAAAGGTTGCTGACCATTTAGTCGTGGGTGGTGGTATCGCCAACACCTTCATCGCTGCTGAGGGTCACAACGTCGGCAAGTCCTTATACGAGCCAGAGTTAATCGACACTGCTAAGAAGTTAGCCTCTGAGACCCACATCCCAGAGTTTGTTGACTCCGTCGTTGCTAAGGAGTTCAGCGAGAACGCGGCAGCTGAGATCAAGAAGGTCACCGACATTGCCGATGACGACATGATCTTAGACTTAGGCCCAGAGAGCACCAAGAACATCTGTGAGGCGATCAAGGGTGCTAAGACCATCATCTGGAACGGCCCAGTTGGCGTGTTCGAGTTTGATCAATTCTCCAAGGGCACCGAGGCTATGGCTAAGGCCATTGCTGAGTCTGACGCTTTCTCCGTGGCCGGTGGTGGTGACACCATTTCTGCCATCCAGAAGTTTGGCGTGCAAGACAAGATTTCCTACATCTCCACTGGCGGTGGCGCTTTCTTAGAGTTCTTAGAGGGCAAGAAGTTACCAGCCGTCGAGATCTTAGAGAAGCGTGCTGCTGAATAAGCAACTATCTTCGGACAGCCGTGAGGGTTCTTAAGGGCAAGCTGTGCTTATGGCTTGCCCGTGGACAGCCTTCACGGCTGTTGCTGTTTTGAGGTCAGTCCAATGGGGCGACCTCAAGAGCCATAGCCGCTCTTTTTAGGAAGCCAGCCTTACACAGCAGCAGCAACACCTGCGCTGCAATGCACATTTTTGTGTAGTAGCTTGCAGCATCAGCATGCGTCGCTGTTGTCAGATAAAGAGATCGGCTATAATTTTAGGACGCCGTAAGGGCGTTCTATTCAGGAAAGTTGATAGATGACTAAGATTTTAGATGTAGTTAAGCCAGGTGTGTTAGTCGGTGAGGACGTGCAAAAGTTATTTGCCGTCGCTAAGGAGAACGGCTACGCCTTCCCAGCTGTCAACTGCGTTGGCACTGATTCGATTAACGCCGTGTTAGAGGCTGCTGCTAAGGCTCGTTCCGCTGTGATCGTGCAGTTCTCTAACGGTGGTGCTGCTTTCATCGCTGGTAAGGGCTTAAAGCTGGAGCGTCCACAAGGCAACTCCATTTTAGGTGCTATCTCCGGTGCTTTACACGTGCACAACGTGGCCAAGGAGTACGGCGTTCCTGTAGTGCTGCACACTGACCACTGCGCCAAGAAGCTGATCCCATGGGTGGACGGCTTATTAGACGCTGGTGAGGAGTACTTTGCTAAGAACGGCAAGCCACTGTTCTCCTCTCACATGCTGGATCTGTCTGAGGAGCACCTGTCTGATAATATCGACATCTGCTGCAAGTACTTAGAGCGCATGGCCAAGATGGGCATGACCTTAGAGTTAGAGTTAGGCTGCACCGGTGGTGAAGAAGACGGTGTGGACAACTCGGGCAAGGACGAGTCTGCCTTATACACCCAGCCAGAAGATGTTGCTTACGCTTATGAGCGTTTAAGCAAGATTTCTCCAAACTTCACCATTGCTGCTTCGTTTGGTAACGTGCACGGTGTGTACAAGCCAGGCAACGTGAAGTTAAAGCCAACCATTCTGCGTGACTCGCAGAAGTTCGTGAAGGAGAAGTTTGGCCTGAGCGCGGACAAGCCTCTGAACTTAGTGTTCCACGGTGGTTCTGGTTCTTCCAAGGAAGAGATTGCTGAGGCAGTGTCCTACGGTGTTATCAAGATGAACATCGACACTGACACCCAGTGGGCTTGCTGGAACGGCATCAAGAACTACTACGAGGCCAACCGCGACTACTTACAAGGTCAGTTAGGCAACCCAACCGGCCCAGATGCTCCTAACAAGAAGTACTACGATCCACGCGTGTGGTTACGTAAGGGTCAGGAGACCATGGTTGAGCGTGTGGTTGAGGCCTTCAATGAGTTAGGCTCTGCCAACTCCCTCTAATCACAAGCTAGGGATGCCCTACGTTCTAGCGTAGCATCCTTGCTGTAAGGCGCTTGCCTTACACTCTCAGAAAGCCTAGGGTGGCATTGCTGCTCTGGGCTTTTTTGTTTTTGGCTGACGTAGCCAGCCTGCGCTCAGCGTGCTGCTGGCCGCTGAGCGTGCTGCGGGCACAAAAAAACCTGAGCTGCTATCACGACCGCCGCACAACCGGCATCGTCATAACCTCTCAGGTTTAGGAGAGGAGCAAGCCCCTCTCGGTGCTAATTTAGGAAAAACCTGTTTCCTAAGCCGCTGCACCCGCACCTCATGGCGGCGCTAAGTGAGCCCTGCAAGCGAGCTTAGTGATTAGACTAAGGCTGCGTAGAGGTAGTTCAGAGCGTTATTGTAGTTGGCAATGGTGGTGTCAACCTTGGAGTAACGCTGACGCAGGCTCTCTTCGTACTGCTCGAGGTAAGCCTCGTTCTCCTCTTCCTCGCGCTCGTACATCGAGATCTCGTCGTTTAAGGCCTGCTCACGCTTGTCTAACATGCCGTTAGTCTTGGTGTAGTCCTCAACGAGGTTATCCAGCTTTACTAAGATACCGTCGGAACCAGTGCTGCTCTGCGAGCCAGAGAACATGTTCACCACAGAGTTGAAGTTGGTGTCGAGGCTCTCCTTGAAAGTAGTGGTGTCCAGAGACATCTTGCCATCGCCATCAAACTCAATACCCATGGAGTAGATGTCGAGGCCGCTGCTGTTAGATGGCATGAAGCTGGTCATCATGTTCTGCAGCTGGTTTTGCAGCGAGCGTAACATGCTGTCACCGGCCAGCGAACCACCGTCCATCTGGTTCTCACCATCAGTGTAGGTGTTGCGCTTGTAGAGCTTGTCCATCTGATCCATCAGGGTATTGTAGGAGTTAACGAAGTTTTGCATCTTCTCCGTTACTGCATCATTATCCTGAGAGATGTCGACGTTGACAGTGTTCTCTTCGACTTCCTCTTGACCTTGATCGTTGGTGGTAGTGGTAAAGGTCACACGGTGAGCTGTGATCGAAATACCAGACACCTGATCGTTAAACTCGTTGGTCGAAGAAGTCACCTCAGCGCCATCAACAGTGATGATAGCGTCTTGGCCTTGCACCACAGACCAATTGCCAGTAGTGGCCTGCGAGTCATCAACCGTAGCCTCACCAGTGGCAGTGTTGATGTTTAAGCCCGTGTTGACGTTAAAGATCGAGCTGTCCACATAGGATGGATCACCAGAAGCACCAGCATCTGGGGTAAATTGCATCGAGAAGGCAGCTTCGTCGCCAGAGATGCCGCTGTCGATCACTAAGCGGTCACCATCTTTGGTGGAGACGATAGAGGCCGTGACACCAAGGTCGTTTTGGTTGATTTGCTTGCGGATTTGCGCCAGCGTCATGCCATCTTCGATCTTGACATCAAAGGAGCGCGACTGTACCTCGCCAGTCTCACTGGTGGTCGATGGCAGGGTAATGCTGAGCGTACCACCCGAGAACTTGGCATCAGAAGCAAAGGTCTGCTTCACTTGCTCCGTGGAGGCCAGTTGCTTTACACCAATGTCATAATTGGCAGAAACCGAGTCATCCTGCGTGGTCACGGAAATAGCAGGATTGCTGGAATCCTGAGCAATAGTGACCTTGCGGCTGTTAAAGCCGTTGTCATCGGTTAAAGCCTGAAGGCTGTCTTGGAAATCAGAAAGAGCACTCTTGAGCTGGCCAATACCAGATAACTGCAGGCTAGCGGTCTCTTTAGGGGCCGTTACACGGTTAGCCAGCTGCGCACGCTTAGCGTTAACCGACGCAGTGATGATGCTCTCAAAGTCAATGCCGGAGGCAGTACCGGCAGCAGTGATCATGGAGGCCATGATTTTCTCCTAAATTGCACTGAGGCAGACTGGTAATTGAGCACAATTCCAAGCTGCATGTGCCCGTGGCAGTAGTTTGCTCACTGTCACAAGGTGAGCTTGGTGTGAGCAAGATGCTGCACACAGCCAGAACGCACTTTCTCACGCTTACTAAGAAGCAGCGGTGTTAGTGCGTATTATGGGGAGCTAATAAACTAGGCACCCATACATAGAAATCGCACAAAAGCTAATGCTTTTGTCCTAACGCACAATCTTTTCTAAGTAGTTATATCGGCACACCGCGCGATATCTTTGCGCGCTCAGAGGTAATAGTTGGTCCTTGCGATTTTTTTGGTGCTGAGGCATTAGTGGCAGATCGTGTTGCTGCCTAGTAGAGCTGTGTGTACAGCAGCATTGTGTCTTAGAAGCTGCGCGCTGCAGGGCAGCGCCTTAGCGTTCGAG
>JAHLFE010000156.1 GCA_018884035.1 Candidatus Anaerobiospirillum pullicola | reverse complement strand
TAGCACTGCAATTTTGCCATTCATTTCGCGCAGCATGGCAAAAGGAGAGTCGGCACCGTAGGCGCTAAAGTTATTGACGCCTTTAAAGGCGTCTGCTGCGTAGCCTAAGGCACAAAAAGAGTAGACAGGATGGCCAGTGCGCACGGCTCCAGGTTGCTGGATAGCATCGTTGGTGAGGGCGCCCATATGATATTGCGTAGCACGCATATCAAAGTGCCCGCCGTGACAAAAGTCGAAGTTACACAGTGGCAGGAGGAGGGTGCCTTGCGGGCCTAGGGCCTGGAAGAAGCTTTGGAGGATGTCGTAAACCGTAAGGCCGTCGTTACGATATTTTAAGAGGATGCGTCTGAGATCAGAGTGCAGTAAGACGGTATCGCCTGCGCAGATACCGCAGCGTTGCCATGCTGCTGTCAGGCTAGTTTTCAGGGAAGTGGTGTCTATCATTTTGCACAAGCTCCAAGCGGCTGCTAGGGAAATCATTGCCGAGTGCAACGACGCAAAGCCGCAGCTGCATGTTGTGTGTGTTGCAGGAAAATTATGCAGTAGTAGCAGAGATGGCAGTTACCTCTTGGAGAGAGATTTATCATACTTTGGAGTGGCATTAGCGCTTACAAGTACAAGCGGGACATGGCTATCTCCTTAAGTGCGCTCAGCACCGCCCCCGTACCCAGAGTAGCCATGCATCACAACCACCACTAAGGTAGTCCTTGTTACCTTTTGGTTGTTTCGTGGCTGTTAGGGGTATGGTTAGGGGTAGTTGCGCTGCGGATGGCGGTAGGTATACGCCGTGGTGTAAATCGTTTCACAGGCACTGGCATCCAACTTGACGTAAGAGCCAATAGTCTGCTGTGGTGGTAAATGCGACATGAGGTTGGTCACCAGCTCGTGGATATCCACCTCCATTAAACCCATGTCTGCAAAGTTTTGTGGTAGTGAGCACTGCTCCATAAACTGCCGTAGCTTATGGATGCCCGTATGGGCCGTGATTTCTGGATGAGAAAAGTTGAAATCCACGCCAAAAACGCGGTTAGCAAACTTAGCCATTTGCATCACGTTGTGCTGGAGACAAAAGCTCATCCATGCTGGTATCAGCACCGATAGCGCCGCATCAGGAGCGGTATTATAACGCGCCGAAATTTCCATCTCGAGGATGTTTAAGGCGTGGTCAACCTCACGGCCTAAGGCACACATACCATTTTGCGCTAAGGTGCCTGCGAGCATGAGGTTAGCACGGGCATCGTAGTCGTTTGGATCCTCAATAATACGCGGGAGAATGTTAACAATGGTGCGCATGATACCCTCGCACAGCTCGTCGGTGAGTTGCACATTAGGGGTATTGGTAAAGTAGCAGCTCAGCACGTGGGCTAGGATGTTAATGGTGCCAGCGGCAGTGTTTTCAAGGGGAGAGTTGAGGCTGAGCTCGGGGTTTAAGATGGCAAAGCGTGGTAAAAAGGTGGGGCTGCTCTTAGAGAACTTGCGGCACACGCCATTGACCTGATCGGTAAGGATACAGACGCTAGAGCTCTCTGAGCCCATATCGGTGGTGGTAACAATGGCCCCTAAAGGCAAGCTGTGCACCGGCTCACGGCGCCCACTAAAGAAGTCCCAGAAGTCACCAGAGTAGAAGGTACCAGCGCTAATGGCTTTGGCTGCATCGATAACGGCACTACGACCAATAGCTAGAATAAAGTCCAGTTGCAGTTGGCGGCAGCAATCGATACCACGGTAGATTTGCTCGCGGCTTGGGGTGGTATCAACTGTAGGCAGCTCAAAAAACTCTAAGCCCGCACGGTCGAGCGAGCGCTTGATGCGGTCAAGCAGGTCGGGACGAATCTTAGCGCTGGGGCCATAGTGGAGTAAGACGCGACGTCCGCCCTCGAATTTGACAAGGGAGCCCACTTCATTTTCGCGACCACGGCCGAACATGAGGAAGGTGCGGCGTTGGTAATCGAAGTTTTGCATGCTCGCTCCTTGAGTTGGGTGTTCCTGCTAGAGAGGCTCAAAGGCTCTTGGGGGCAGAGAGTGTTAGGACACAGCCTTGCTTGGTGGCAAGGTGCAGCAGCGCTTGGGAACTACTGACTTAATGAATGAGGTACTTTAGGGGAATCATGGTGCACCGTCTTAAGCGAGGATGAGACGCACCTGCACCATTCATCTCGAGGTGTGTGACTTTGCCATCACGCACACAATCTTCCGTCATTTATGAGATCACTCATTCCTTTGCGGTCTCACCTTGAGATAAAAGGCCGCCAGGCATTTTGGTCTCTGCCGCCGCATCCATGCGGTAGCGTTGGCAGTATGCGCCGCGCCTGCGCTCGCCCTGTGTTGTGACTCTACTTTAAGTGAGCAGAGCGGAGCGTGATACTGGTAGGGTCGGCCCTCTCAGTAAAGGCCGCTTACGACCTGTCACGCTCGCACTTATCCGTGGTTTAGAGGCCATCTGGCCCTGAGCGTCACGCACAAGCAAGTGCAGACTAAAGACAGGGCTTTGCTTCAGCAGCATTACTTGCCACGTACCACAATGGTAGTTGGCAGCTTTTCCTGCTCCGCGCGCATGCGCTTGGTGCTCTCGCTCAGCTCTGCATTAGTGCGCAAGTCACCTGCAATCGCTGTGGGTTGCGTTGGCTCACTCTCAACTGCCTCTTCATGGCGTTGGTTTAACAGAGAGCTGGCCTGATCAGCCGTAATGCGCTTGCTAATGACCATGGCGCCCCCCTGAGCATAGACCACCTTTTCGCCTTGGCGATTAGCAGCGGTACCAGCAATACTTGGGGTGACAGCATTCTTCGCCCGCACAATACGCACACCAGAGTTAGAGGTACTGAGCGATTCCATCGGAATGGCATTGTCAGGTTGTAGCGGCACAATACCAATAGTCTGGTGCTTGTGCCCCTCTTGTACCACACGTGTCGACTCTGGATTGAGCACTGGCTGTGGCGTTGGCTGCAGCGCCTCAGCACTACCACCCTCTGGCATCTCTGTGCTGTTGGTAGCAGCTGTATTATTAGCCTTGTTCTGACCACGTGTAGACACAAACTTACCAGAGCTATCACGGGTGGCGTGACGGCGTAAGTTACGGTTCGAGTTCTCATTGGCCATTGCCGCCAGCGAAGCAGCCGCCTCATCCTGCTCTGGCAGCGGATTGACCTTGTACGAAGCAGCAGGTGGTGCACTTAAGTTTGGCCCTGTGCGGCCATTGCTCTTAGATGTGGACTTAAACACCGAGTTAAACGGCTGCCGTGACGGCGTATAACCCGAGCCCCGCTTGTTACCTGCAGCACTGGCACGCTGATCTAAGCCCCAGCCCTTACCTGAGGCTGCCGCCTCACGCTTTGGACTGTAGAAAGATGATGTGCCACTACTAGGAGCGGTGTTTGTCGTGCCACTGTCAGGGGCAGCGGCAGAGGCACCATAGGCGCTGCTCACTTGCGACGGATCATAGCTGGTAGCAGTGCCGTACTCATTGAGATCAATGTAGGTGCCTTGTGGGCGAGCGCCCTTTTTCACTACGGCATTGCCATAGGCAGGGTTGAGATCACCATCAGCACCATAGCGGCCGTAGCTGTAATTTGGCTTTTCGTGCTTGGCCACCTCACTTTGTCGCTGGAAGGTACGACGTGGCGCATTTACTGTAGCGTGGTCTTCACCATACATGGCGCGACGTAAGGCCGCACGGCGCTCATTTAAGTCGCTAATCGCTGCAGCGGTGCCACTGTTGCGCGTGGTGTGCTGTGCTGAAGCAGTGCTGCTCTTTACTGTAGGGGTGGCAGTACCAGCTGTAGTTTTGGTATTAGCACTGGTGCCCGCTTTAGCACTGACGCTCACTTTAGCGCTGGCGCTAGCGTTAGCTTTTGCTTGAGCTTGAGCGCTGGCCCCGCTAGGAGTACTGACGTTAGCTTGAGCATTAGTGTTAGCTTGAGCGCTAGTGGTGGTAGCACCTTCAGCACTTTGCAGCTGATTGAGGCGGGAGCGAATATGAGCAGTGTAGGCATTGAGGCTCTCTGCCCCTTGCGCAGGGGCAGCAGTGCTTTCTTGAACGTTGCTGCGGCGGCTGCTCGTCTGTCGCATCGCAGCATTGGGCTTAGCTCCTTCGCTGCTGCTGCTACTATTGCTGGTGTTGCCAGAGTTACTGTCACCCTCAAAGTAGTCAGCCATAATCGAGGCAATCGCAGCGCTATCTTCTGCCTCACGCCGTGACGGCTGGGTGGCAGCTGCTTTAGCCTCTTGCTCGGCCTGTGCTGCTTTGGCGGCTTTGGCGGCAGCCGCTGCTTCTTCGTCATTTGCAAAGAGCATCTTGACAAAAGCTTGGGCCGGATCAAAGCGTTCGAGGGTGGCCTCATTGTCACAACTAACTGAGCCCACCGCTAAGTCCATAATAGCTTGCTCGGTGGTAAGTCGGGCCTTGCTGTCACTGGCCGCTGCGGCCTGTGGCGCTTGGGCCTCTGTGACAGGAGTTCTTGCCTCGGTCCTAGTCTCAGCAGCGCTCGGGAGCTCACTCTCATCCTTAGTGGTGAAGCTTACCGTGGCTGTACGTTGGGTTGGGCGCACTTGCGCCAGAGCCCGCTGTACTGCATCTAAGCTAGGAATAGCTAAGCCCTGCGCTTCATTACTCTGGGCACTGTCTTGTGCCGCGCGCGCATAGGCCGCATCTTGAGCGGCAGCTGCTTGTGCCATGGCCGCACTTTGTGCTGCTTGTGTGGTGACCGTGGATGCAGAAGCAGTAGCGCTACTCTCTTTCTGTGCTGCTGCACTGTCAGTAGGGGCAGCACTGCTGCGCTCAAGGCCACGGGACTCTGCTGTCGTTGCAAGCTCGGCCTTAGAGTCAGCAGCTTCAGTTGCAGCTTCCGCTGCAGCTTCCGCAGCTGCCGTGGCGTCAGCCTTAGCTGTAGTCTCAGCAGTGGCCTCGGAGTGCTCACTGGTAGTGGCTGCGGTTGCAGTCACATTCTTTGTGGCGTCTGCTGCGCCTTGATCTTTAGTGACCGCTGGGGCTGCCGTGGCTTGTGCCTTAGAATCATTGCTAGCTGCTACAGCAGAGGCTTTAGTGCTAGTTCCAGCACTGTCTGCTGCTTTGCTCTCAGCTGCGCTGGCCTTGCGCTCCACATCATTGCTCGTAGCAGCGCCACTGCTGCCAGATGCTGCAGTAAAGCTCTCCCCAAAAGATATAGCCGTAGCGTAGACACCATCGGCTAGAGCTAAGCCCATAGTGCCAGATTGGTACTTCAGAGGCTCACCAATAGTAGCCAGTTGGTTTTGCTCTAAGCGCTCCTTGAGAGACGAGGTAATCAGTGCATTAACCTTAGCGGCGGTGAGGTCAGCATCAGCCAAAACTTGCTTAGCCTCAGCAGCGTTGTCAATGTTGTCGCTTTTTGCGGCGTTGCTGCTCTTAGCGCTGGCGTTGGCGCTGGCGCTGGTGCTGATAGCTTCAGCCTTAGTGTCTGTGGCTGCGACGTTTGCCTTACTCTGGTTTTGGACGCCCGCAGTAGAGGCAGATGCGCGGGTGGAGACAGCTGAGCTGGTAGAGGTAGATACGTTGCTGTTCTTAGCGTCACCTGCGCTTACAGCAACAGTAGCAGCGGCGCTCTTATCCTGAGGCGTGATCGCAGCTGTTGCTGCTACTAAGAGATCTTGCCATGGGGCATTTGGACGTGGTGTGTTGGCACTTACCGTTTGCTGGTGCTCACTGTCAGTGCCACTATGTAAGGCGGCAATGACACGGTCGGTAGCCTCATCAGATGAGGCTGCCATATCCGCCGCCACAATCGCGTCTAACTCCGAGACTAAGGCCTCTTCATTGACCGCGTTGTCCTGATCATTGCCTGTGGTAGGGGCAGAGTCTAAGGAGTCTAAGCTTGATTTTGTCGCTGCCGCAGCTGCATCCTTGGCTGCTATCTCTGGCTTGGCGTCAGAGGCAGCGTCTCCTGCAGGAGAGACCGAGGCGGTAGTACTTGCCGCACTGTCACCTACCAGCTGTGGATTTGGTGCTGACAGTGTTGGCTCCTGATCGTCATCAGGATCCGTAACATCAATATTGTCGACCGCAGCGTGGGGATTAAAGACAGGCTCTTTTTTGTGGTGATGAGAGGAGTGATGAGGCGCACTCTTCGTGTGCTCTTGAAGCTTAGAAAAGGCGCCCTTGATATCGATCTTAAAGAGCGAGCCAATCTTGTTAATGGCGTTTTGTGGATTCAGCGCCGCCGTCAGGCTTTCCAGCTTGTTCTCGCTCTTGTCCTCAACAGGAGCGGAGGTATCTGCCTTTGCTGCATTTGCAGCGGCAGCAGCGCTAGCGCTGACATGGGCTGGCGCTGTAATCTCCGCTTCACTGTCATCTTGAGCGGCTGTAGGGGCAGCGCTCTCAGAAGCAGGTGAGGTAGTAGCGGCGCTCGTGCTCGAGGTTGCGCTGGCGCTGGCAATGCTGGCATCATTAGCCGCAGCGCTTACAGTGGCAGCAGTATTAGCGGCGTCACTGTCTGCTAAAGGCTCCAAGGTAGTGGCAGCAATAGTTGCGGTGCTGTTTGGAGAAACAGCGGAGGCGTCCTGCGTTGTTACAGGCTGCTCTGCTGAAACTGCTGTTGTGAGCTCAGGTTGCGCCGTGTGTTCTTGCGCGCTCATCGTGGCAGTAGAGACAAAGGCGCTGGTAGTGGTGGTGCTGCTCTTAGTTTGCAGCTTGCTCGCATCGTCCTTACTCTCGGCTTTGTCTTCAGCTTCATCCTTGCGCTTAAAGAACTTGCTAAAAGCTGAGACCGCCTTGCTCTTAAAGAGAGTCGAGGTAGCAGAGCCCTTTGGCCCATCCACCGTTAAGACCTCGACCTTAGTTGGCTCTAAGATTGGCTCACCACGACCATCACCACTTAAGATTGGCGCAATGATCATGCGATCACGTTCCACCTCTGGGGCGTGCACATTCTCATGGTTCTGGGCAGCGGCCATAGCCTTAGCTTCGGCTTGCTGTTGTGCCGCTAAAGCAGCAGCCAGCGCCACCGCAGCAGGGGTATTACCCTCTACTGGTGACGGGATGCTGTCTTGCGCAATCTGCTTTTCCGTGGTGTCTTTGTGACTAACAATCTTGTCTTTGCTGGAGCTTACGGCGCTCTCGTCAGCCGCGTCTTCTGCACTGGCGCTTGCTGCAGACGCAGACTGCGCTGCGCTGTCCTCTACAGCTGGCAGCACTGAGTTGCTACCACTTAAGACAGCACTGGTGTGCATCACATAGGAGTCGAGCACAGCATTGCTCTGATCGATGTTTTCGGCCACATCGCGCTGGACGGGAATCGTGCCGCCATAGGCGAGGTTAGCAGCATCTGCAGAGGTGCCATGGACGCTTTGCAGAGAAATCGTGGTTGGGGTCAGCTCTTCTTGCGTGACCTCAGTAGAGCTGGCCTGCTTAGCGTTTTCCTCTGGCGCTGCACGGTTAGCCTTCTCTTTGCCTTTGGCTTTCTTGTTTTTCGTGCTTTGCTTCTTAGCGTCGGTACTGTCCTTACCACGAGCCGTCTTATTTTTCTTATGGGCAGGAGTGCCTTGCTCGGTGTGAGCTGAGTTTAAGTGGCTTACGGGCATACTGCTGGTGCCAGCAGTGCGGTTGCTCTGGTCAGTATCGGCCGCTACAGGCTCTAAACTGTCCTCACTGTCATGGGACACCATTTCCACTTCCAGTGGGTTGTTGGTATCCGTATCCGTAGCTGAGATTTGGCCACCGGTAGTGACGTTGCTCTCGGCGTTAGCGGTGCTTGCTGCGTCAGCTGTACCTGTCGCGTCAGCTGTATCTGCCGCATCAGCTTTTGGGGCCGTGTCGCTGGTGGCAGTACTTTCGCTTTTGCCTGTGCTGCTCTTAGGAGCTTGCTCCGTGGAGCGGTCTTGTGCTGGACGTTGTCCTTGCTTTGCAGGGGCAGTAGTGATTTCTACTGAGGGCGCCGCTCCTTGCAGCGTGACCTTATTCTCGTGGTCTTCACTGTCAGCATTGTCCTCAGTCACTTGCTCATCAGTAGGAGTCTCTTGCTGCTGACGCGTAAAGCGTTGCTTTAAGAAGCTATCCAGTGAGTGTGGGGTGAGCGTGCCCTGCGTTACCTCAGCATAGAAGCCCGCCTGTTGCTGCTTTTGCTGCTCAATGGTCTGAATCTCTGTAACGGTGGCGGCAGCAATACTCTCAGCCTGCTTCTCCAGCTCCTCTAAGTGACGCTGTAAGTCGTCAGTATGGCTCTGCTCTAAGCTGTTTTCCGGATTCTTGGACAGCGCTTCGGTCAGTTTTAAGACAAAAGCAGGCAGGTACTGGCACATTTGCACATGCACGTGCTCAGTAAGCTGTGTGAGGTCGCCACCGGACACACCTAAGGTGATCGTCGGGACATTAAGGCCCTGATAGAAGCTACTATTGATGCCTAATGGGCACTCTTGAGCAATAGTCTCTAAGGCCTCAGTGGTGTGCTCCGGACGCAGGAAGTTTGCATCAGTAGCGCCATAGTAGGCACCCATCACAGGGACAAGCGGGCTGTCCTTTGGTAAGTGCTGTAAGAGGCCGTCGAGAATCATGAAAAGCTCACGATCCTGACTTAAATTAGCGCTTAAGCCTTGGGTGGGAACGTAATTGTCAGTGTAGTACACGACAATCGATGGGCGTGGCAATTGCGCCAGCTCATTTAAGCGCTCGATAATGGTGATGCTGGCTTGATGCAGCGATAAGCCCTCATTGAGGCACTTTTGCACCATGCTCTGCAGGGCTTTACGCAGATTGCCCTTAAAGTTGTGACTGGCGCGATCTAAGAGGTCGCTAAAGGACACCACCTCAGCATCTTTAGCGCTGGGCACATAGTCTTCATGACGCAGCTTGGCAAAGTGCGCCTCACGCACTTCCACGAGGTCGGCTGCGTTTTCAATGGCGGTAGCAGCGATCTCTTTGAGGACTTCAAGGAGGTCAGCGAGGTTGACGTTACCCACTGGCAGGTTAAAGCTCACCTGCATGCCATCAGGGGTGAAGTTTTTACCAAACTCCTTGACGCGCAGGCTATCAAAGGTTGGCACCAATGGGCGGTGCTGCAGATGCGCTAAGAGCTTGGGGTTGAGCTCTAATTGGCGAATGAGCTCAGCGGCAATGATGGAGGCGGAGAAGCCCTCATAAGGGCGATAGGCGGTAGCGCTATTGCCAATGATGTAAAACGAGGGCTCGACCTTACCGTAGTTACCGGTGTAGAGGTGAAGCTTATTATCGCCATGCTCTTGTGGCAGATTAGGCTGGGCATTTAAGGCAAGGCGCAGCTTGAGATGCTCTTTGTTGCACAGGTCGCGGATAAATTGCAGCGTGCTCTTAATGCCTTGGTGGGCTAAGAGGGACTCACTGGTGCAGATAAAGAGGATGTTGAGGTTTAACTGTACCGAGTTATCGGAGAGCTCTTTTAAAGCCACGAGCATGGAGCCGGTGGCGCACTTGTTTTCTAAGACACCGAGGCCCAATAAGGCATCTTCACGTGCTAAAGCACGCTTTAAAGCCGCAGTTAAGACAGCATTGCTGCCCACATTAAGCTTATAGGAGCGCTCTTCTGCGGCGTAGGTATCGTCCTTTTTGGTGTGCGCTTGTGGGGCTCCTAAGGCCACTATGGCGTTGTTATCGCCTAAAGGGGCTCCGCACAGCTCTAACAGGCGCTGTCTTAAGTTGTCGGAATTAGTAGACAGGCCCTTGAGCATACCGTAGTGGTAAGGGCTGGTGGTATCGCTATGGCAGAGCAGCACCAGCGTATCCTGCACGTCAGCGATGCCTTTGACGAGGGCTACGACGGAGCTCTTTTCCGAGGTCGTGTGCTCTTGTAAAAAGAGGTACTCTGGGTGATTTTTGAAGTAAGGGAATTCCTTGAGGCCATCGTAGATAGCTTGGGAGATCAAGGCAGGGCCCTTAGCATGAGCGACTGACGGAATCGAGATCAACCACTTGGTAAGAGTGATGGCCTCTTGAGCAAGGTTGGTGTTGAACTGCATTGTAATCAGAGCTCCTTCTCAAGGGAGCAGCTAAAACCGTCACCTCAAGGCAGGAGGGCAAAGAGGCTGCTGTTATCGCCTGTAGGCAATATCTCATGAGAGGTACGCTGCTACAGAGGAAACAGGAGCCGGAAACAAGAAACAGGAAAAGCCCCGCAAGGGGTTAGTACTTTAGTTTAGCGTGTATTGCTAATTGTGGCTAGACAGTGGTGTGGAAAGCGCGACATAAGACAAAGCACAGAGTGAGCTTACGACACCGCCCAGCACATTGAGCTGGCGCTAGAGAAGCCTGCGGCAGTAGGGGACAGCGACGGTGTTGCTCTTTGTAGTGCATGTATACCATGCTGAGCCCTGAAGTGGGATGAGCACTTTGGGCTGAGCTCAGAAGAGGTGGGCATGGCAGCGCTATGTTGAGGAGTGAGTTATCTCATAACTGATGGATGCAAGGTTGAGTGCGGGCAACAGCCTACACCTCGAGCTAAAAGGTGTTCTAGCCTGAGCCTACCTGAAGGTGAGGCCAGCATGATTGCCATCAATCTCGGCATCTATTAGGTAAGTCGTTACTGAGCAGTACCAATAAGATGGAACACAGAGGTTACATTGAACACCGGTAACTCACTGCGCCTCATGAGACCGTACTTACTCGCCATAAAGATTGGTCGTAGAAGTAACGCTGGCAGTGTGAGCCTGAGGAGTGGTCTTTTTCGTGGCAGTAAGCCTCCTCTCCAGCAGAGGACGCTCACTACCACTACCACTACCACTACCACTACCACCTCTACCGTCATTCCGTACACACTGGAAGTCATGTCAGCTGTAGTATCAAGTGACGGCCGCGCAGCCTCTTGATTAGAGTCAAACCTCTGCTCCGAAAAACAAGAGGCGGCAGTCGCTCTGAAGAGTGGCTACCGCCTGTAGGTGTAAGAAAGCTTTTGCCCCAGCACCACAACCATAATCACCACCAGCGCTACCACCGGCGTGCTCTGCTGTTGTGGCCTGCTGGCTATGCTCTAAGGCTGCGCTAAAGCTAAGCGATCGTTTTGCAAGTCAGCACGCAGGATCTTGACGTTGTTGGCAAAAGCCTCACGTTGCTCACGGGCTAAGTTTGGATGGTTAGCCGTCGGCAGCTTGATCTTGAGTGGATTTACAGGGCGATCGTTAATGCGCACCTCATAGTGCAGGTGGGGGCCAGTAGTACGACCCGTGTTACCACTACGCGCAATGAGCTGACCTGCGGTTACCTTTTGGCCACGCTTGACCTCATACTTAGAGAGGTGCATGTACACGGTGGAGTAGTTGTTAATGTGGCGCACAATAACGTAGTAGCCCGCAGCACGCTGATAACCGGCAAAGCTCACCACACCATCAGCAGGGGCATACACAGGCGTACCCACTGAGGCCTTAAAGTCGACGCCATTGTGAGGGCTAATGCGTCTAGTCACAGGGTGGCGGCGATTGGGGTTAAACTGCGAGTTGATCTTGATGTCACCGGCCAGAGGAAAGCGTCTAAAGACACCGGCTGTCGGGGTGTACTCGTTTTCACCGTAGTAATTTTGATCCTCTGGATTCATAAAGGTCTCAAAAGTACCTTGGGTGGTCTCTAGATGCACCGCTGAAATCAAGGCTGAGGTGCCAATACCGGTAAAGAGCACGCGGAAGCTATCGCCACGGTGCATCTTTTTAAAGTCCACCTTATTGGCAAACAGCTGTGTAATGGTCTTTACCTCAGATGGGGTTAAACCAGCACGGTGGCCAGCCTGCGCAAAGCTCTCACCACTGGCAAGCGAGTTGATCACCAGCCGTGGTCTATGTGGGTTGACGTTATTGGCGCGATCACGCTCTTCTTTGGCCTTTTGAGCCGCTGCTAAGCGCGCATTCTTTTCCGCACGCTCTTTGATCACCTCTGCCGCATGCGGCATGGTGCTGGCCTCAGCCACCTGCCCTAAGGCAGTCGCGGAGATGTGGCTGTTAAGACTCTCATGTACGGCCTTAAAATCATCACTGCCAGAGTTGCGGGTAAAACGCACTTGCTGGTCGTTGCTTAAGTTTTTGACCACCTCTTTGATGACGTTTTCTTCGTCTACCAAGAAGTAGATATTGTCGCCAATGCTTAAGTTGAGGTCAGAGCCTGAGGCGACCTTGGTAATGCGGTTTAAGGTGGCGTAAGGCAGATCAAGGTAGTTGAAGATAGCCGAGAAGTTGTCACCCGACTTGACCGTATAGCGGTACCACTTGCCCTGAGGACGCTGGTCAGATGCTGGCGTGGTGGCTTCGCTGCTTGCATCCGTAGCAGCTAAGGTGCTGTTGCTCTCGGTGTTGTTAGCACTTAAGGTAGCACCGGCTGTAGTAGTGGTTGGGGCGCGGTCGGCCCACGTGCCTGCGATTATTGGACGGTCGCCAATAATGTCAGAGGCAGTTTGCCGCTGGGTAGTACTGCCATCACCACCCACAAAGATGTCCTCATCAGAGGAGATGGCGCGGATTTCTGCTTGTTCGGCTGTAGTGGTGTGGTGTTGCAGAATGGGATCGTGAGCAGAGAAGTACTGGCTCGGGATGTCGTAGTCTTCGTAGTTCTCGGAAAAAGGTGTCTGCTCATTGTGGCTTGCAGCAGCGGAGAGCTCTTGCAGGCGCTGATCACTTTGTAAGTACTCTTGCTCACTGGCTGTTAAGGTTTGCTCTGGTCGTGAGGTTAAATACTCCCATGTCTTTGGCATTGGCAGTACCAGCACGGCACACAGAATTACGGTGATAGCGACACCGAAAATGTGCTTTTTAGGCAGGATATAAGGCGAGGCGGTGTAGAGTGCTACATAGTCCTCTTGAGACATCCGGCTGGTGACTTTGATTTTGATCATGACGCGGGTAAGTAAAAAAGCAGCTAAGAGCTAAGAGTGGATTGGGGCCTACGTTTTAGCAAGGGAAACTTAGGCAAGACCGAGCAAAGATACGACTGCGGCCCAAAAACAAAAGTGTAGCCTATTTGCTGTAAGAGTAAAAGGCGTAAAAACTTAGGGTGGTATGGTAGTAGGTTAGGGCCTAAAGCGCAGAGCTTAGAGGTGGCTTGAGATTTAGCTACAGCGTATGGAGGGTGGTTTTACCCAGTTGGGGGCGATTAGCCTCTAGGTTGGGGAGTAGATCAGAACAGAGTAGGCGTGCAGGCGCTCCAGTACATACACTACAGCTACGCTACTAAGGTAGTAACTGTAGTGATGTTGGCTACCTGCTGGAGCTTTCCTCTGCTGCGGTGAATGGAAACGTGCTAAGAGTATGAAAAAAGCGTCGTCTGTTAGAGCAAAGTGAAGATGAGTGTGATTTCCCCCACGATAACGGCGATGAGAATCACGGTAGTGACGAGTCCTTGCCAGCAGGTAGGGTATCCTAAAGAGAGGTATTGGCCTAAGGCGCCACGCTGATTGATGATAGAGCTGGCGGTGCGAGCAAACCACAGGTCGCGCTTATGGTGTAGGGCAAAGCGCACTACGAGGGTAGTGAGAAAAGCGCAGATAAAGCAGATGATGATCTTAGTGAGCATGGGGGTACTCGCGGTGAGGAGGTAGTGGTGGCGCGCTCAAAGGAAAGCGGAGCTTTGTTTTGTTTTGTCGGGCGCCGCTTGATGGTAAAGCTCATAGCGCTGCTGCGTTGTGAGGACTGTAATGAGTTTACAACATGAGAACGTAACACCAAAAGAATGGCAGGAGGCGAAGATGTAAATTGGTAGTGGTATCCGCTGCTACTTGCAAGTTACCAGTAGTGGCTGTCTCATACTATGTAAGGACAGTAGAGCGCCGTAAGGACTGTTTCAGCGCAGAGACGCTGAGAAGAGATAGGACTGCTTTGAGGTGAAGCACTGCGCAATCTTGTAAGTTACTCCTGAGGAGCACACATGAACTACCCCATGCTCACGCATGGGGAATTTCGCGGCTTTAAGTAAAACCCTTTTATCTTTACCATTAGCGCTACTACGTGTACAAGCGTCTTGCACAAAGATCTCACCTCAAGGACATTTCCATGCAAAAAATTTGATCGGAGTAGAGATCTGAGCAGAATTTTCCCGCTTTTGCCGCAAAGCCCACTATCATAAGATCCTGTACCCAATATAAACGGGCTCGCGGCACCGATCGCTCTTTTAGTCGCAGCTCCTAAGGCGTTTTTGCTGTAGGCAGAAAACAGCGGTACTCTGTGTTTGGGAGATATCGTGAGGAGGAGTTAATGGATCACTCACAAGCCATCATGACCCTAGTTGTCTTAGGCGTGGTGGCCTTTTTATTTGTCACGGAGCTCATCCCGCTGGCAGTTACTGCTATCGGTGCTAGTGTGGCGCTGGGAGCTTTAGGTATTCTTTCACCTACAGAGGTCTTTTCGGGCCTTTCTAATTCAACCGTAGTGCTGTTTGCCGGTATGTTCGTGGTCGGCGCTGCCATGCTAGAGTCAGGATTAGCGCAGACAATAGGTAACTCGGTAGTAAAGCGCGTGGGTACCAAAGAAGTACCTCTGATGCTGGCAGTAATGGTACTGACGATTCTCATGTCGTCTTTTGCCTCAAACACCGGTACCGTTGCCTGCTTAATGCCAGTGATGATTGGTATCTGCGTGGCCGCAAAGATTCCATGCTCGCCAATTTTGATGGGCCTTGCCATTGCCGCTAACACTGGTGGCACCATTACCATGGTTGGCACCCCACCAAACATCATTGCTGTGGGTGCGCTGCAATCGGCCAAGATTGAGCCATTTGGCTTCTTTGAGTTTGCCATTATCGGCATTCCTCTGTCGCTCATGTCCGTGGCTTACATGATCTTCATTGGCCGTCGTTTGGTACCACATAACTACGCTGATGTGGGCGCAGTCTCTAATGTGGCCTCTAGTGGCGGTACGCCGCGCTCGCGTTTCTTATGCCTGATCATCCTCATCTTTGTGCTGCTGGGCTTATGCGTGGGCATACCAGGTCTCTCTCAAGAGATGGTGGCGGTGATTGGTGCTTTAGCCTGCGTGCTTTGCGGCTGTATTTCTGAAAAGAGCGCCTATCAGGGTATCGACTGGGTGACCATCTTCCTCTTTGCCGGTATGCTGCCTTTAGCCGATGCTCTGGAAAAGACCGGTGCTGGTGCCATGATCGCCGATCAGGTGGTGGGTTTAATGGGTGATAAGCCAAGCCCATACCTTTTCATGTTTGTGCTCTTCTGCCTCTCGTGCGGTCTGACGCAGTTCATGTCTAACACCGCTGCGGCGGCGCTGCTCTGCCCAATCGGTATTTCCATTGCGCAGAAGATGGGCTGCTCGCCATATCCTGTGATTATGGCTATTGCCATTGCCGCCTCGTGCGCCTTTACCACCCCTGTGGCGACGCCACCTAACACCTTAGTGATGGGCCCTGGCAAATTTAAGTTTGTCGATTACATCAAGGTCGGTGTGCCACTGGTGGTGCTGTCGCTGCTCATCTGCATGGTGGTCATCCCAATGGCATGGCCTTTCTTCCCAGAGAGCTAACGCAACCTGAGCGTATAACCTCTTAGGAGCTAAGCCTCGGCATAAAGCAAAAGCAAAAGCTGAGGCTTGCTCTAGACTTGAGCGCCGCTGTGGGCATAGCCTAAACGGGGAAAGGGCTAGTAGCAGCAGGAGCTGCGTCGTCATAAAGTTCGTTGCCGTCACATCTTGTATACAGCTTTGTATACCGTGCTTACCGCAAAGGACACTGTCTGCTACTATAGCAAGAGAGCTTGAGGCTAAGGCCTCAGCGCTTTCGTGCGTATGTAGCGTTTTTCCCCTGTGCTTGCTCTCGAGTTTGCCCTGCAATGGTGTATTTCCTGCTTGCGGGCTCAGACAGCATAGGGTAGATAGTAGTAAGCACAAGTGTAAGTTAGGTCACCGGCACCACAAGTTGTAAGTAAGCCGCTTTGCAAGCAAACGCAGCTTGTGGTGGAGGGGACAAACTCTAGTATTAGCCACTAGCTTGGGTGAGCCTGAAGCAGCATGCAGGCGTGACTACGGTGGTGGTTAGTGAGGAGATGCTTACGGTGAGCTTATAGCGCTGGGCGCAAGGTAAGAGCTAGCTTTTGCACTGCACGTGCTACTTGTCCTTGCTCTGCTCTTACTTGAGGCGCCACGCGCCAAGCCCAAAAGATACGACTAAGGGTCACTAAGGGGGTGAGCTCTTTTGTGTACTCTTAGTAGGTGGAGATCTTGTTCTTGGAGGGGTCGTGTGACCACAAGCCGATGAGGCTTACTTCTTTGGTAGGGTGGTGGTGACTGTGGCCAGAAGCTACGGTGCTCTGACTACTTGGAGGAAGGACGAGGCGGTTTTGTCACATGCTTATTAAATATGAACCTGCTAAACATTATTCGCGGCTTCGATGGTGAGCTCTACGATTACTTTGAAAAGGAGTTAGAGCGTCAGTTCTACTCGCTTTCCTTTATCCCTGACGAGAACAGTATCTCTCCATTATGCTCGGCGACCATGGGCAATGTGCTCATTAATGCCCAGAAAAACAGTGCTTTTGCGCAGCAGAAGACACTAGAGCAATTAGCAGCAGAGCGTATCTGCAATCTGTTCGATGGTGAGTACGCTAACGTCAAGTCCATTACCATTGAGGCGGCCTCGCGCGTGGTGTTCCAAGCCTTGGTCGAGCGTGGTGATGTGGTGATGTCGCTTGACCTGCGTAAAAAAGAGCACTGCAACAGCGAGTCGCTGGCTTATCGCTTTGTCAATTTCGGTATCGATCCGCAGACCCAGCACTTAGACTTAGACGCGATTGCGCAGCAAGCGCGGGAGATGAAGCCACGCTTGCTGATCGTCTCGCCAATCAACTATCCACAGACTATTGATTACGAGCGCTTAGCAGATATTGCCCATGAAGTGGGGGCGGTGCTGTGGTGCGATATCTCACAGGTGGCAGGCTTAGTCACTGCCGGTGTGATTCAGTCGCCACTGCCACATGCTGACATCGTGACCTTTACGATGCAAGGTGCGTTACAGGGCCCACGCTGCTCGGTGATCATCTGCAAGAACAAGTACTCGATTGCCATTGAGCGTGCTTCATTAAGCTATGGTCACAGCACCTTAGGTTCGTCGGAGCTGGCGACCTTATGCGTGCGTATCCGTGAGATGCAAACGGATGAGTACCAGCAATATTGCCAAGCTGTAATTGAAAACGCCACGGCCTTAGCTGCGGGCTTAAAAGAGGGTGGCATGTCCTTAATTGGCGGCGGTACGGAGTCGCACTTTGTGGTGATTGACGCCAAGAGCTGTGCGCTGTCGGCTCGCGGTGCCTTAGAGAGCCTTGCTGATTGCGGCATCTCGGTGCGTAACTGCCAAGTGCTGACGGGTAACCCTGACATTAAGTTTGACGCAGTACGCTTCTCGACGTTGCCAGTGACCACGCGTGGTATGCGTGCTGATCAGCTGCATAAGTTAGGTCTGTTTATCGGCAAGTACTTAGCAAACCCAAGTGCAGAGAACGAGCATGCGTTACAGCAGCTGGTACGTGACATGACAGTGGTCTTACCACTGTTTAATGGCAAGTGGCTGTGCGATGTGGTCAAGCAGAACTTAGAGCAGAGCAACTACTTTAGTGGCCAGTCTGACAGTACTAACATTGCTGATCGCTCGCGTTTATCGCGTATTGTGCACAAGGCAGGACAGGTACTGCATCACGACCATGGTCATGACCATGCGTAGCAAGCTAGCGTAAGCGCTGCCACAGGTAGGGTGTGGAGTATTAATCCCGAACCTGCCAGTGCTTAAGAGCGCACCAAAGGGCTGAAATCTCGGGTTGGGGTTTCGGCCTTTTTCGTCTTTGTGGGAGCATTGGCACTTGACTATGGGGGCACGGCGCTCCACTGTGCTCCATTGTGGTGTGGGGTGGTTAGCAGCGCCCACCCCACGTGGGCCGCGCTGTTTCCCGCGCCCGCCCCAGCTAATCCCCATACCAGCGAACTTAAGCTAAGAGGGAACAAGCGCAACTCATAGCGGCAGACACTTAGCCCTCAGGGTGATTAAGTTGTGCAAAACCATCTTATCAGCGCTATAGCTGTCACTTGCAGCACTAAATACCACGGGACATGCCCGCATACCATGAGCACAAGAGCTACATAAAGCCATGTTGGTGTTAAGTTCGCGGGTAGGGCCATCCCGTGTCAGCTTGCTTTTTGGTCGCAACCTACAGCCAGCTACATGCAACCGCTGCAGTGCCTCCAGCTCTTCTTCTTCTTCTTCTTCTTCTTTTTCCTCTCTTTCTTTAGCGTATCAGCAGCAGCAACGGCCCGGCCCCTCCAGTCAGCTCATCCTCGCCTCTCCCTTTGCCAGCAGAGCGCAACTTGGTGCTTGTTTGCATAATTTTGCTGCAAAAATGTAAGTAAAATGCAAAATTGTGCAAACAAATGTTGATTAATGCAACGATATTAAGCCCAAAACCCTGCCAAAATACAGCTTTTTCCTGCATTTTGCTGGGCAAAGATCACTGCAAAAGTTGCACAACACTTTGCACATATTGTCTAGTGTTTGGTGTTATTGCTGCAAAACTTTTTTCAAAAATTTATGCTACCTCTCATTTTTGACAGAAAGTCCTGCCCTCTTTTCCGGTGTTATGGCACAATTAAACCCAAGTTAAGTCCACTGCAAAATTTTGCAGAGCATGCTGCTTTGTTTGCATTATTTGCAAACGATTGCAGCAAAGCCTCAAGCAACGCCCGCTCGGCTTGAGAGCAGACTAAAGAGCGGAGACCAGATTCTTGTGAGGAGAGGTTGCAAGCTACACCGAGGTCAGGGCAAGGCCAGCTCTTGCTCTTGCTGGTAAACTAAGCGCTTTTGAGGCATAGCCTTTTGAGCTCCACCGCTATACTGCCGGTGATACGTTCTCACCGTCCCTGACTTATAAAGATTCCTATGACTTGCCACCTAAACTCGCATTTACCCCATGCCTTCACGGTTTTAGCGGCCGCTGCTAGCACGCCACAGGCTGGCGGCGCCTCTGAGACCGTGCGGGCTGCCAGTGTTGCTACTATCACTGCTACCACCACCACTAATAACAGTGGCCAGCCAGGTGCCAGCGTCAGCACACCCGCAGCCACCACCGCTTTTTTACCGGCAGAGCGCTTTGCGGTAGCGCCTATGGTCGATGTCACCGACAGTGTGTTTCGTCGTATGGCGCGTCTCTTTTCCCGCAGAGCTATGCTCTATACGGAAATGATTGCCACCGAGGCTGTCTTGCACGGGCGTACTAACCTCTTGGACTTTACCCCGCAAGAGGCGCCTGTCTGCTTGCAATTAGGTGGCAGTGAGCCCCGTAAGCTCTATGAGGCCGCACGTATCGGTGCCAGCCGTGGTTATACCGCACTCAACTTAAATGCTGGTTGTCCCTCAGATAAAGTGCAGAGTGGAAACTTTGGCGCCATCTTAATGAAGACGCCACCACTGATCGCACAGTGCTACCAAGCCATGCAAGAGGGAGTCGCTGCCGCTTTAGGTAATGTACCTGATGCTCCTGCTGTGCCGGTGAGCGTCAAGACGCGCATTGGTGTGGATGACCTCGACTCTGAGGAGTTTACCTTTAAGCTCATTGATACCATTTACCAAGCGGGATGCCGCCATGTGATTATCCATGCCCGTAAGGCGTGGTTGCACGGTCTCTCGCCTAAAGAAAATCGCACGGTGCCACCGCTTGATTATGGGCGTGTGTACGCCATTAAGGCCGCCTATCCTGACCTGTTTGTCACGATTAATGGTGGTATCACTACCATTGACGCTTGCACAGAGCAGCTATCTAAGGTCGATGGCGTGATGCTCGGCCGTGCGGTGGTGGATAACCCTTTTATTTTGACCAAAGTAGATCGCGAGATATTTGGTGATCAGGATGCTCCTGAGCTCACTGCTGATGACCTCATTGCTCCTTTGTGTGACTTAGGTGCACAGCTGCAAGAGGAGGGCAAAGCAGTACATTTCCTCTATCGCCATGTGTTAGGCCTCTTTATGGGGCGCAGTGGAGCGCGCTTATACCGGCGCTACTTAAGTGAGCACATGACGAAAAAGGGAGCTTCTTATCAGGTGCTACAAGAGGCGTATAACGCCATGCTTGACGCAGCTAACCCTTAAGTGGGGAGTTCACACTTCTCAAGTCAGTGCAGTGCACTGCATTGCAGTGCCCTAAGGCGCAGCCATGTAGGAGGCGTAAGGTAAAGTAAGTTAGCACCGTGCTCTAGCTAGGAGTTATCGGGCTAAAATAAAGCATGTGCACTGTAGTGCAGGCATGACGTCAAAGGGTTAACCCTGAGGCGTCAGAACGTCACTTAGCTTTGCAGCGTTTAGCTGACAGCTTGAAGCTGCGCTTACGCTAAGCTGCGTTTTGCTTTGCTCTGCTTTTAGCTTTTCACTTGCGGTCTCTGAGGTAAAACCATGGTGCTGAACATCAATAGCTGTGTCGAGCTCAACAATGGCATCAAGATGCCTTATCTGGGCTTAGGTGTGTTTCGCTCTCCAGCCGGAGAAGTGACCCGCTCGGCGGTGCGCACGGCTTTAGAGAATGGCTACCGTATGGTGGATACCGCTCGTATCTACTGTAATGAGCGCTCAGTCGGCCGTGGTCTTCAAGATTCTGCCCTGCCTCGTGAGCAGTACTTCGTGACCACGAAGCTGTGGAAGAGTGATTGGTCTAATCCGCGTCAGGGCCTTGAGCAATCTCTTGAGCGCTTACAGCTTGATTACGTCGACCTCTATTTGCTGCACTGGCCTTTTAAGGGCTTTGCTCAGGCTTATCTGGAGCTGGAGAAGCTGCAACAAGAGGGCTTGTGCCGTGCTATTGGTGTCTCGAATTTTAAGATTCACCATTTAGAAGAACTCAAGGCAGCCGGAGCGACGGTGGTACCACAGGTAAATCAGGTGGAGTGCCACCCACAAAACTCCGAAGACGCGCTCTTGCACTACTGCCGCCAACACGGCATCGTCTTAGAGGCATACTCGCCTTTAGGCGGTGAGGGCCAGAGCCTGATCGGCGATCCACGCATTCAATCGCTGGCGGATTACTTAAAGGTAACCCCAGCGCAAGTGCTGCTACGTTGGAATATCCAGCGTGGAGTAGTGGTGATTCCTAAGTCGGTACACGCGCAGCGTATCTTGGAGAACTCCCAGCTCTTTGGCTTTGAGTTAAGCCAAGATGATATGGACACCATTGCCAGCATCAATACCAATTTCCGTCGTGCATTTGATTCTGATCGCATTGACCAGCGGCCAGAATCAACCTTCCCCAAGATTGTTGATGAGGAGTAGTTACTGTGGCCAGTGAGAAGCTCGTGTTCACCAATAAGCCAATTACCTGTGTCGGCTTAGGTGAGATCTTATGGGATCTGTTGCCAGCAGGCCCTCGTTTAGGTGGTGCCCCTGCAAACTTTACCTTCCATGCCAAGCAGATGGGACTTGATTCGATGGCGGTCAGCTGCGTGGGCAATGATGAGTGGGGCGAAAAGGCTCTGAAGATCCTGCAAGAGCAGCAGGTGAAAACTCTGGTTTTCCGTTCCGATAAGAACACGGGCTATGTGCAGGCCTCTTTAAACGATCGTGGTGTGCCAACCTACGAATTCGCTTTAGACACCGCCTATGATCACATCCCCTTAAATGATGAGATCATTGCAGTAGCAAAGAAGACCCAAGTGTGCTGCTTTGGCACGCTGGCGCAGCGTCAGGTCAATGGTGAGAGTCACAAGACCATTCTGGCTTTCTTAGAGGCGATGCCAGAGAAGTCCTTAAAGGTTTTTGATATCAACCTGCGTGAGAACTTCTTTAACCGTGATGTCATCACGGCTGGCCTTAACCGTTGCACCGCCTTTAAGTGCAATGATGACGAGCTGCCAGTGGTGTGCAAGCTCTTAGATACGCCAGAGATGACGCCAGTAGAGTTCTATGAGAAAGTGCTGCATAGCATCTTTGGCATCGAGCAGTTTATCTACACCGCCGGTGAGCGTGGCTCGGATATCTTCTACTATGGCGAGCACTCCTTTGTGCCAACCCCAAAGGTAGACGTGGTTGATACGGTTGGCGCCGGTGACTCCTTTACCGCTACCTTTGTCGGCTTAACGGTACAGGGTGTTGATTTCAAGGTAGCACACAAGACTGCTGCTGATGTGGCGGCTTATGTGTGCACGCAAAACGGTGCCATGCCAGTGCTGAGCGCCGAGCTGTTAGAGCGTGTGCAATCGTTAGTGGCTGCCGCTGCTGCCTCCTAGGATCCATTCCTAACCTTAATTTCCTGCAAGCAAGATAGTAAGATAAGCCTCGTTAGGCCTTGGGTCTTAGACCACGGGCCAACGGGGCTTTTATGTTTGTTTGTTTGTTTGCAGTGGAAGTGAAGCAGGTAACCTAAAAGCGCCTGACGGCGCCTTATCTCGAGAGTAGCGCCTAAGCAAACTCCTACTCTCAAGGTAAAACACCTGATTGTAGGCAGTTACCTCCTTTGAGATTTGCTTTTTGGGATAATCACGGAGTGAACGTGAATCAGCGCTTAAGTGCTTTCTTACGAGTGCGTTAGCCCGCAACGCCTGTCCCCGCCTTTACTCTTGGGGCTTGATGATAATTAGGCCGCAGCGGCAACTGTGCTCCAGTATTATGCGGAGCATCCGCACGCCACCTTAGAAGAGGTTATCAGCGCCTTACATCTTGATGCGAGCGTACCAACCTTAAGCAGGTACCTGCATCGCCACAAGCGCTCCTACAAGAAAAAGGGCGGATGGCACTAATGATACGCATGAATGCAGGTTGCTCTAGGCTGCTGCTGTCATGCTGGCTGTGTCGCAAAATCTGGTAGACGCAGTACCGGCGGGCTGGGAAATAGACAGCAGCATCCAAAAGCAAGCAAAGGCGTAGAGATAGGGTAGAAGCTGGCGCAGAAGAGGCTAAAAGGCAGGAACAGCAGGAGCGCAAAGAACGCAGGGAGCGCAGAGAACGGGGAAGTGCAGGGAGTGAGGCGCTGGGAGTGATGACGCCTCTGCTGACGTGGCGAGAGAGCGGCGCAGGCAGGAGCTTAGATCTTGTCCTTGACGTAGTTTCTAAACATCGCCGCCGTGTCTTTATTGGCAGCATCGCCCTTCGATTGCCGCGTGTTGCGCACTACACGCTTGCCAAAAGTAGCTTGCTCCGTGGTGCGTGTCGCACGCTCTTGCAAGTGACGCTTCAGCGTCGCACGGGTGACTGCCCCCTCGTCGTCATCGTCAGCAGTGCCCACGTCAGCATCACTGTCGTCCGTGATGCCTGCGTTATAGGCCATGTTATGTGCCCCAGCAGCCTCGGTCGTGGCTGCTGCTGCTGCATCTGGCTGGTAGACAGTACCATCTGGCATAAAGACCGTGCCGTCTGGCATGTACACACGGCCATCTGGCGTAAAGATGGTGCCGTCAGCCTTAAAGATGGTGCCATCTGGCGTAAAGGTCGTGCCGTCTGGACTGTAAATGGTGCCATCAGGAGCGTAGATCGTACCGTCGGCAGTGTGGATGTTGCCCTGCTCATCGGTGTAGGAGCCGTCAGCGCTGTTAGCAGTTCCTGCCGCCGTACCCAGAGCATTCTCAATACTTGGACGAGATTGACGGGCCGCTTGCTTTTGCGCCTCTTCAGCGTTTGCCGCCTCCTGTGACGCCGCTAACTGTGCAGCCGCCGTGCTGCCCTTAGCAGCTGGAGCAGCTGCAGCTGCAGTAGCACGCTCCTCAGGAGCATGCTGTGCCGTCGCAAGGTCGGCCTTAGTCTGCGGCATGCTCTTAGCGCTCTGCGCTCTCTGCGCACTATGCGCGCTCTTTGCCGCCTTTTTGCCCTTAGAAGCACGCTTTGCTTGCGCCTTGGCTTTTGCGCCTCGCACCTTAGACGTTGGCTCGTGGTCGGCGGTGTCTACATCGTCATCACGATCGCGGTAATCGTCAGCGTTCTCAGCATCGAAGGCGTCATCCATGCGCGGCGCGCCCTTGTCGATATCAGGATCGCTATAGTGACCAAAGTCGATTTCCTCTATGCTGTCATAGTCAGCATAGAGCTCGTCTTCCTCGCTGGCTGCAGCAGCGGCAGCCTTAGCTGCGGCTTGTGCTTGCTCGTGCTTTTTGAGCACATCATTAAGACGGCTAAATCTCGATGGCGCAAAAAGCGACTTGTTAGGGGCTGGTGGCGTCTTGACTTCCTGCTGTACCTCAGGCTCTTTTTTGGTCTCTTTATAGCCCACAGGCTCAGGTAAGACCCCAGAAAAGAGGGCATCGGCGGCAGCATTAGCGAGCTCCTTACCCGTAAGCTGGGGCAAGATCGCCTTACGCTCTGGCTCTTCACGACGACGTACTGGTTTATAGGAGGCATTAAAGCGTTCCCAAGCCTCGGCACGCTCTTGTTCTTTTCTCGCCTTGACTACCTCGGGTGGAATTTGTGGCAGCACCAGTGGAATGCGACGCATGCGTCGGTGCTTTACCTGAGCATCATCGTCAACCACAGCAGCTGCTTTTTTCTTAGACGCGCCACGGCCACGTGAACCCTTGGTGGCTTTTGGGGAGTCTTTTTCTGCTGTCGTAGCTAGTTCTGTCTCGAAATCCAGAGCAGAAGCTTGCAGGTCTTGCTCTAGCTCGGGATCGGGTACTTGCTCTTGCTTTTTGCGATTCTTGGCCATCTTGCTACTCAAAATACAGAAGACTCCTCATATGCCGAGGAGGTAAGAGATAGTGGGGAGTTGCAGCTGTGTGCCAGCAAGCGCTAAGGGAGAGCTATCTCTTGAGCAGGGGGTGCGCGCCGGTAGTTGCTAGCTCTACATGACCACTATTGTAGCCACAATTATGGAGTTTTGTCTCTGTAGCGTGTGAAATGCAGTGAAAAAACACCATATGTGCGGGTAAAGAGGAGAGAGCGTTTTCCCCATGGGGATGCACAGATACTTGCTATTAACCTACCTCAGAGATACGTCGCGGTAGCGACGCTTGCGGCTCCTTATAGGTTTCTGCATCAAGGGGCTTAACACCACCTAAAAGGCCGATTGTAAGCCAACAACATAGGGGCAAATACTCTTAAGGATCAAGGGGAAAACTCTCACCAAGAGAGTGGTGCGCAAGCGCAAGTGGTACTGGCTCCGGTGGTAGTTATTGTCAGTACAAAGGGCAGTCCCAACCACACCGCAAGGAGCAAAGCGGGCTGAGTCTGAAGAGGGGGTAGGGTTGCCACTTATTGGCAGTAAGCAGCGTGGTAGGTGGGTAGGTAGATTGGCAGGTAAGGGGCCGCGCTGAGAGGAGATACAGTGCTCTGCGGTTAAGGACAGAGCACTGGGTAAGGTGGTCTTTGCGAGGGGAAGGACACGTTTGCTACTGCGCCTGTGGCTGAGGCTGTGGGTGCAGCGGCGCATGGTGCTCAGTTGGCGTCCACTCCTCATCTGGCAAGATCACATGGTCGCAGTCGTACTCACCATCAAAGACCTTAACAGCCGCCATCTTCGCGTTCTTGATGCCCTGCATGCCCACGACCGTATCCTCAAAGACTAAGCACTGGTCAGCAGGGGCATTAAGTTTAGAGGCAGCTAGCAGGTAGATATCTGGGTTAGGCTTACCATGCACCACCTGATCGCCGGTAACGAGCGCATGGATGTAAGGGTAGAGGCCGTTTTTCTTGAGCAGAAATTCGCTCTCCTCACGATGCGAGGAGGTAGCCACAGCAATACGCTTGCCCTCAGCATACAGCTCCTTTAAGAGCGCGGCAGCCTTAGGAAAGGCCTCAGCATTGCGCATAAACTGGCTCTTGTAAAGCTCGGTCTTGCGCTTGCCCATAGCCTCACCGTCAGCTTGGATGTGGTAGAGGTCGCAGAGGTTTTGCGTGATCACGGCGGTAGGTAAGCCACCATAGCTTAAGAGCAGTTCGTAAGGTAGTTGGGGAAAGCCAAACTCGTGCACCATGGCATTCCACGCGGCGTGGTGCCAGATCTCTGAGTTTAAGAGGGTGCCATCCATATCGAAGATGACGTAAGGATAGCAGTCGATTTGTTCGCGTAAGGTCAAAGCCATGGTCTTATCGCTAAGAGGGGAATGAGTGATCTCATAAATGACGGGAGAGGCGAGGCGTGATAGTAAAGACACACCGTAAGACTAATGGTGCAGGTGAGTCTAAGCATCACCTGAGGACGGTGCACATGCTTACCCTAAAGTCCGTCAGCTATTAAGTCAGTCGTTCCGTGGTGATAAAGGGAGTGTTTGTGGGGAGTGGTTGAGGGAGTGGTTGAGGGAGTGGTTGAGAGGGTGGTGGCGTGGTACAGAGCAGCGCTGCTAATGGAGGTGCTTAACCGCAGCAGCCGCCACAAGAGCAGTGGTGCTTCTTACCCTCGGTGCTGGTCAGGCCCTCAATCGCCTTTTCGGCGTCTTGCTCCGTGCCGTCAGCTTTAGCCTGCATGTTACGACGGTGCTCTTCTAACATGGCGCTGTCGTCATCCCACTCTAAAGGATTGACTTCGACTAACTTGCGGTTTTCGTCACGCATGACGACACGGGCAATTTGCGCATTGAGGATTAAGCGCTGGCACATGGCGCAGGGGGCAATGTTTTTCGTAGGCTTATTGCCTGCGGCGTCGGTGCCACATAAGTAGAGGGTGCCACCAATGATATCGAGAGGGTTGCCATTGATAATGGCATTAGCCTCGGCGTGCACCGCACGGCAGAGCTCGTAGTGCGTGCCTGGCTTGACCTTCAGTTCGTCACGTAAGCAGGAGTTTAAGTCGCTGCAATTGGCGCGGTGGCGTGGGGCGCCGTTATAGCCGGTAGAAACGATGCGACCGTCTTTAGAAACAATGACCGCGCCATAGCGACGGCGCAGACAGGTCGAGCGCATCGAGACAGATTCGGCAATCTCCATAAAGGATTCATCTTTGGATGGGCGCACGTACTGGATCTGAGTGCTCATCAACATACCCCACAATAGAAAGCAGAGAGAAAACAGGGGCTATTTTAGCCGTTAACGTGGGAGCCACAAGCCACAGTGAGAAAAAAGCTGGAGTTGTTGCTTTAAGGCGGTGCGCAGCCAAGAGGTTGCCATTATTCCTGTCTTTACACACGGGGCTTTCTTTCGCCTCAGAGAGCGTAACTGCACAAGCTTGATGGTGCGCTGCTGGTGCGTGCGCTGAAGCTGCTTTTGTCTTCTGTCCTGTTTAGCTTTTGGCTTGGGCTAAGGCGAAATTACCTCAAAGAGCAGAGCTTGCGTTTAAGGGCCGTGCCCTGATGTCGGTGCGGCTTTAGGTTGTTGTTTCCTCCAAGGTAGCACGCGAGCGCACAGCGCTCCCAGCGACCAAAGCGCCCACAGCTACTCCGCACTGCTACCGACCTTGCCAGTGCGCATAAAGCCCTTGTTTATCAGCTCCACGCAACTTTTGTAAAATTTTTGTAAAAAAGTGTTGACAAGCTATCAAGGTATCTTTAAAATTAGCAGCCGTCGGTGATTAGCGCAGTCCGGTAGCGCAACTGGTTTGGGACCAGTGGGTCGTAGGTTCGAATCCTACATCACCGACCAGAACAAAGCGCCTCGGGCGCTTTTGTTGTTTTTAGGCCGCTAAGACCTTTACTTGCTCCTATTACGCAAGATTTCCATCTAACTCAGATGACCTCATGAAAGTAAGACTGATGCACGTGTGTTGACACAGCAGTGCCGTTTGCTTTTAGGAGTGATGAGTCAGTGTGGTCAGGTTTTTAGGCACCGATGTCTGGTCACTGTTATCCGGTCGCAGAAGCAGTGACATAACCATACCAATTGGATGTAAAAAATGGCTATCACTTTAGACGTTGAGCTTCGTTCTGACTTGGGGAGAGGTGCGAGCCGCCGCCTGCGTCGCGAGGCTAAGATCCCAGCAATCATCATTGCTAAGGGTCAAGAGACTGTGTCTGTCATCTTAGACGAGAAGAAGTTAATTCAGGCTTGCACCAAGCCAGAGTTCTTCTCTGAGAACGTGACCTTAAACTTAAACGGCGAGCAGATCGTGGTGAAGCCAGTTGCGATGCAACGTCACCCAGTATCTTCGCGCGTGATTCACATTGACTTCATGCGCGTCTAATAGCGCCGTCAGCTACCACTAGCAGTGGTATAAAGCTGTAAGTCTAGACTAAAGCAGGCCCTCAAAAGCCTGCTTTTGTTGTATATGGGCGCGTAAAAGCCGTCTTCACGGGGCGGGGTGGCTTGTAATCTCCCACGCCATGCCACTCCCACGCCACTTCCACGCCACTCCCACGCCACTCCCACGCCACTACCTCGACACACCAACTCCTCTTACACTACTGCTCACTACTAAAAGCGCTCTGCCCTATGCATCTTGCTGGGCTGTAATGTCTTTGCCACATGTGGAGCGTTGGTGCTCTGAGGATAGAGGCCTGCGTAGAGTTTCACGCCTGACGCTATCTTCAAGATTAGGTGGTATAGCGTATGGCTCATGGTGTCCGGTGCGTAGTGCTCCTCAGTATTCTCTTGCGCCCAAACATCATTCCCTCCCACCTTATAGCCTATGAAGCTATAGGCTCACTTATGTGTAGGTATAGCCACAGCTGCCTCTGGCGAAAAGAGCACTGGCTCTTGCTTACACACTGACCTCTTAGGTAAGACCTCATGCCTCAATCTGAGCATCCATCAGCGCGGAAAAACACCTTATCTTTGCGCTCTGTTCCTGCCTCATCCGCCACGGCCGCACCAAGCCTCTCTCCCGAGGAAAAAGAGCGGCAGCTGGCCGCCCGTCGTGCCCGCATCAGCGCAGCTGTTGCAGCTGCTACCGGTGGTAATGGCCACTCGCTGGGGCTTAACATGGCTGGCAAGAGCCGTAACACTGACCTCGATAGTGCCGATGAGGCTTTTGCCGACTATAGTGCCGGTTTAGGTGAAGGCTACGAAGCTGCGCTTAAGCACGAGCGTCAGCAGCCATTGCAGGGTAAAGAGCAACCATGGCAGGGACAGAAGTATCAGCAGGATAAGCAGTATCCCCATGATAAGAAGTACCCACAAGAGCGCGGTGGGGCTAAGGGCGCTGCTGTGGAGCAGCAAGCTGCGACACAGTCCGAGCACCATGGCTCGCGTCACGTGACTGATGTGCGCACCATTTATCAGGGCGCGGTGCCTTTTGCCCGTATGATCCCTCTGCCTGTGGTGAGCATTACGGATAAGGGCGCCTTTGTGGATGCGCAGGAGCATGGTGAGCTTTTTGTACCTAACTCGCAGTTACCTGAGGGCCTGCAAGAGGGTGACATGCTGCGGGTCTTTATCTACCAGCAAAGCGGCCGCTCCGTTGCTACCGCGAAGCACCCTTACTTTGAGCTGGGACAGACGGGCCTCTTAAAGGTTACGGCCATTAACCACAAGACCGTGTATTTGGATTTGGGCCTGCCCAAGGAGCTGGTGCTGCCTATCTCCGAGCAACGCCGTAAGCTTAAGGTTGGTGACTGGGCCTTAGTGCTGATTGCCTTAGACGAGCGGGGTCGTATGTTTGCCACGCAGTGCTTTAATCGCTACATCCGCGATAAGGCCTACAAGGACGAGTTTACCTTTAACCAAAAGGTAAAGCTGGTTGCGGTGGCGACCACACCTTTAGGCTTACGCGTCATTGTGGACGATAAGGTCTATGGCTTAATTTACAACTCTGAGCATGCGCAGCCGCTGCGCTTAGGCAAGCGCTACGATGGCTACATTCAGCGTGTACGCCCTGATGGGCATCTTGATGTGTCCTTACAGGGCAATGGCCGTGAGGGGATCTCGCAAGCAGCCTTTGAGATCTTAAAGGCGCTGCATCTTAATGCTGGTCATATGGACTTTAATGATAAGACCAGCCCCGAGGAGATCGAGTCCACGCTGCACATGTCCAAGAGCCGCTTTAAAAAGGCCATTGGCTCGCTCTATAAGGAGCGCCTCATTACCATTGGTGAGCAGGGCATCGATCTTACGGAGCATGGCCGTGAGTATATGCTGGAGCAAGGCGCGCCGCTCACGTCAGGTGCAGTCGCAACTGAGGCTAACGCCGCTGCCTCTGGTAACTCTTTAGGCAAGCAGGCGGCTGCTTCTTTTGAGGCGGCACACGCTGCTGAAGAGTAGAGATGGGCTCTGCCTCGACGTTGTTGCTCACGGTAAGCAGCAGGCAAGCTGCGCCCGCCCTTTTGCGCTCTCTTTAGATGTTGGCCAGCAGCAGTAGGGAAGGTTGCCACTATTAACTACCAACGAAAGAGGCTCAAAGGGGCTCACCTCAAAGTTTGGTGGATAGCCTATCACCATCCTAAGGATGGTCAAACCACAAGCCAGCAAAGACGCACATGCTCCATTACA
>JAHLFE010000155.1 GCA_018884035.1 Candidatus Anaerobiospirillum pullicola | reverse complement strand
GCGCAGCAGCTTGCGCCGCAGCTTGCGAAGCGGCACCGGCCCCAGCGCTGCCTGCTAAGACGTTATCCTCGTCTGTCCACGCATTAGGGCGAATCTGTGTAGCGGCTGCCATTTGTGCCGCTGCCACAGCGCTTAAGTGCTCACCGCCGCCATTATCGCTGTGCTCACTAGCGCTCTCGGCAAAGATGATGTGCTTACGCTCGAGGTTTAAGTGGTACTTGGAGTAGAAAGCGATGAGGTTTACTAAGGCACTCTCAGCATTAGCACCATAGACCTGCTCTTGCTGAGTACGCGGGCTGTAGCGCAAGGTAATGTGCTCGTGCAGCAGGTTACAGATAGCCCGCTGGTGGAAGAGGTGTAAGGCCCACTCTTTTAGCTCCTCAGAGTAGACGCCGTCATGGATGGCCGCTTCGATTTGTGCTCGCGAAAAGGTGCTAAAGGCCTCGTTATAGTCGCCACCTAAGCTACTGTCGACCTCATCTAAGTTACAAAAGAGCTCGTAGACCAACATGCCAATGGTTTGCGTGTCCATAAGCTTGTTGGTGGCCTCGATCATGGCGTTTAAGCCCTCACGCAGGGCACGCTGACCGAGAATAAACTCCTGCAAGCTGGAGATGTATGGGTGAAACTCAGCGGTGGTATCGTGGCAGTGGTGCATGCCCGCACGATGCTGCAACACGTAGGCAATATTATTAAGCAGGTGCAGGAGCATGTTGGAATGCCCTGCGCTAATAATGTATTGCAGCGTCTCGTCAAGATACCAGAAGTGGTAAATGCAAGGCTTACACTCAAAGAGCTCAGGGAGCGAGGTGTACTCGCAAGGCAGGTCAACACGCAGTGGTGGCTTCTTTTGCTGCGGCTGCTGCGGAAAATCCTGAATAGACAGGTGTAAGGTAGCGTCCTCGCTAGGGTGCACCGCTGCCTTTTTCTCGGCAGCGCTTAAAGACTCTGCTGCTGCCGCCTGTGCACTATGCGCTGGTGCGTCCGCAGCCTTTGGCTGCGCGGCAGGCTGGCTCTGGCTATGCCCCTGCGCTGCGTCCTCTATGAGGTCTGCGAGCAAGTCCGTCTCAAACTGCGCTGCCTTTTCCTCCTGCAAAGCCTGCACTTGCTGTAACTTGGCGGCAAAGGACTTATGGTCACGCTCCGCAGGTGACTCATAGAGCACATCATCGCCATTGCTGCGCGTTTGCCCGAGGTTAAGGGTCTTCGCCGTAAAGCCGTGGGCCTTAGCCTTGAGCGTAGCCTCCTTTTCTGGCTTAATGCGGGTGTCCATAACCGCGACGGTGGCGCTGTCGAGCTGGCTCTCCTCTAAAGGCTGGGCGATGTGGCCATAGACCTGCTGCCATGGGCCTAAGACACTCTGATCATGAGAGCCGCTTACCAGCATATTGGTCTCGTTTGGAGCTAAGACCACTGAGCCCCGAATGAAGGTATTGCTATCGGTGAGGCTATAGCGGCTGAGCTTAAACAGCTGGATAAAATTTTGGAGCTTGACGAGGGACTCGTAGAAGTAGAAGTCGGACTCTTCTTTGGAGGTTTGCGCTAAGAGATAGGCGTAGAATACCAGCTCTTCCCACACCTGCGGTTTAATACGCTTTTCGATGTCCTCGACTACGTAGGCTAAGGCAAACTCGTGCTTACAAAAGGCGTACATGACCTTATCAAAAAAGTCACGCACATCCTGTGGAGCGTTAGCGACGTCCTTATGCAGGAACTCACTTAAGGAGCACTCATCGCTAATGCCGAGGAAGGGGTACTTATCAGCTAAGTTGCGCAGCTCGGCGATAAGTGGCAAGCGCAGCTCATGGGGCAGCCCTAAAAACTTCTGATACTGCTCTTGTAAGTAAGAGAAGCTGGCATTAGGAATGAGCGCGGCCATAACCTGACGTAAGTAAGCAGGGTTTAATGGGGGCTGAGCGTTAGCACCTAAGCGCTCTAAAAAGCGCAGCAGCACCATATCGTTAGCAGGCTGCGAGAAGCCAGATAAGTACTCGCGCTCGGCTTTGGCCTCAAGCTTTGGGTCTAACTTGGCAAGCTCGGGTAAAAAGTCACGCAGCTTAAATTGCTTGCCGTTGACGTGTTTGATGCTGTTATCGCCACCAATGCCGGTGCGATGGCCCATGGTATAGCCTAAGCCATTGGTGATGTTGACGGCAGCGCCAATACCGACACCTAAAAAGCCACTGACATCGACTCCCAGAGCATTGTGGCCTTCACCGGAGGCGGCGTCTGGAGCTGAGGCGAGGCCTTGCCCCTGCTGCGTGGCAGAAGCACTCTCGGAAGCGACGTCCACGGCCTCGGTGCTTAAGGACACGGCAGCAGCGTCATCGGCTGTACTCTTGGTGTCCTTGTGGTTATCTAAAGCGGAGGCAGCAGCGTCTTCGTCAGCAGTCTCAACAGAAAGGGCTGCGTCATCATCAGCATCATTATCAACAGCAGCAGCACTGGCGTCTGCAGCGCTAACAGCAGCAACAGAGACACCATCAGAGGCGGCAGCGGCCGAGTCAGTGGTGGTGGCAGCCGTGTCACTGCCACTCATGGTGGCAGCGGCGGCAGGAGTAGTAGACGCAACAGAGTCAGCTGAGCGTGCTGCGTCCGGTGCTGCAGCTGCTGCTGGAGCAGTCGTATCCACACTGATGCTGGCTACGGCACTATTATCGCCAGTGCTAGCAGCGGCGTCAGCGGCTTTGCTCTCGGTCACGCTCACTACAGTAGCAACCGCAGAGTCAGCAGTAGACTTGTGCGTGGCAGAGTCAGTCTCAGAGGCAGAGGCGTTGGACTTTTGGGCAGCGTCTGGAGCAACAGTTTCCTGCTGCTTAGCGCTCTGGGACTTTTCTGTAGGCGCAGCAGCGGCGTCTTCCTCTGCTAAAGCCTCTTCTAAGGCTGCCAGTAAGTCGGCATCGTCGCTACTGTCTCGAGCGCTTGAGTGTGAAGCCGCATGGGTAGGAGAAGTGGCAGCATTGTTTTTTTGGTCATGCTGATTTGTGGACATACGAGCTCCAACACTGGAAGATGACAAGAAATAGTGGGGAATGGTTATTAGCGCGGGAGAGGCGAGCCTGTGGGGAGAGAAACTCTGATCTTAGCGCTAGGGGTTTTTTTGCCCCGTAGGCAGAGCGAGCTCTGCACAAAAATGGGAGCAATGGTGGGAACAGCCACGGCGGTGGCGCACAGCGGTGGATGCGAGCGGTGGCAGAGGCTCTTTACTCCAAGTGGAGTTTGAGCAAACACTACCACTTAGGGTAGTGGTGCCGGTATGGATGCTGTAACCATTAACCTGCGGCGCCATGCGGCGCCTTACTCAAAGAGGCGCATGGAGTACACACTATCGCTCTTAGTAAAGGCTTACGCCTTCAGCGCCTCACAGCGCTTTTATCTCAAAGTGGGTCAATAGCAGAGCAAACACCGCCTTAGAGTAAGGCTGTTTTCACCAGTCAAAAGCAAGCTCCTGACAGCGCTTTACCCCAAGTGGGGGTTGAGCACACTCTACCGCTCTGAGTAAAGGCTTACGCCTTCAGCGCCTCACGGCGCTTTTATCTCAAAGTGGGTCAATAGCAGAGCACAAACCGCCTCAGAGTAAGGCTGTTTTCACCAGTCAAAAGCAAGCGCATGCAGCGCCTTAATCCGAGGTAAGGAATAGTCAGTAAATAACTTACCTGATTGATACCGCATAGAATCGCGTAAGATAGCGGTTTGGCGTTAACAAGTTAGGTATCTTATTTTCTGACTGTTCCTAAGTCAGAGCATGCCCACCGCCAAGACGCTCACAATAAAAAGGGCGTGTCCTGTCGCCAGCCACGCCCCTTTAGCCTCAACTCAGCGTACTGCCAAGCTGAATTGTACACGCATTAGCAGCCTATCCCACACAATACGCCATTATGCCGAAAAGTGCAGATATCGCCGCTATGCCTTTTGACATCCTCCCCGCTCTTACGAGCGGGGATTCCTTCCGCATCAGAGTCCTTAACCGCACAAGCTCGCCTGCTTAGTTAAGGTGAGATTGCTCTCCTCTGATGTTCCGGCGGGTTCCTGTTATCGACTG
>JAHLFE010000154.1 GCA_018884035.1 Candidatus Anaerobiospirillum pullicola | reverse complement strand
GGATGTAGCCTCAAAACTTGGCGATAGCACATCTAAAGCAGTCAGTATGCTTGAGATCGTTTAGAGTTGTAAAGCAGAAACGGCTTTTTTATCAGGAAAAATAAATACAAGGCAACTCCCCGATGTCAGAGGACAGGCCATGAGCTCAGGTTGTGAGCGCAGCTGTGGTGGCACATAGGGATAGCTCATAGAGAGCAAGCCACGCACATTCTCGATAACGACATAGCGCGGCTTTAGGTCGGCAATACGATCGAGAAAGCAGAGAAAAACGTTACCGCGCGCATCGTCTAAGCCACGGCGGGCACCGGCGGTGCTAAAGGCTTGGCAAGGCGGGCCACCAAAGACCACATCGATCTCTTGGCTAAAGGACAGCCCCGCAGCCTTACGTATTTGCGCTGCTGAGTATTGGGTAATATCACCAATGAGAGGCAGATGAGGAAAGTTTGCGGCTATGGTCTGACGGCAGGTCTTATCGACCTCACAGGCGAGGCGGGCGTGGATACCGCCTTGTGCCATTCCCAGATCTAAGCCCATGGCACCGGAGAAGAAGCTCAGAACCACCAGTGCGTCCGGACAAGGGGGCGCTTGCAGGGCATGATCTGTCATGGGCGATCCTCGCTGCATAAACTCAGGACAAACACAAATTCTTGAAGGCAGAGAGCAACTGTCGAGCACGGGTTGGCGCGGACTTTAGGGACATTCCCGACTTTAGGTTTAGGCTTCTTCAAGTAAGCGTAAGCGTTGGCGCGTTCTGGCTATGGCGCCTTGCGGCACCTACTGCAGAGGGTTGCTACGCTCTGTTAGGCCACTGGGAGTAAGGGCAGATGCTGCTCTTGCTGCTGCGAACTGTAGCCTTAGGGGCACTTACGCTTTGTTTGGCAGCTCTAAATCTCGATCGTACCCTCAAAGACGGTAGTAGCTGGGCCCTTCATCAGCACAGGATTACTCTCGCCCTCCCACGTGATACGGAGCTTACCGCCAGGTAATTCCACCTTAACCTTATGATCTAACAGGCCTTGGCTCATACCAATGACGGCAGCAGCACAGGCACCAGTACCGCAGGCCATAGTCTCACCACAGCCGCGCTCATACACACGCAACTTCACCTCATGGCGGGAGAGCACCTGCATAAAGCCCACATTGACGCGCTCAGGGAAGAAGCTGTGACGTTCCAGCATGGGGCCCACTAACTCTACAGGGAAGGTAGCAACATCAGGCACTACCGTAGTCATATGCGGGTTACCCATCGACACGGCGCCAATCTTTAAGGTAGGATGCTCCGCTACCCACTGCTTTAAAGCCTCACTGTCACTGTCCTTAAGCTCTTGCGTCAGTGGCAGGTCATAGCAGGTAGCGGAGCTCTCCATGGTAAATGGCAGCTTAGCTGGGGTAAATTCAGGCACGCCCATATTGACCACCACCTCACCGTCGCTCTCGACTTTGAGTACCAGCTGGCCAGCCATGGTCGAGACCTTAATCTCGTTTTTGTTGCACAGGCCGTGGTCTAAGACAAAACGGGCAAAGCAGCGGGCGCCATTGCCGCACATCTGCACCTCTGAGCCATCGCGGTTAAAGATGCGGTAGTGGAAGTCGAGGTCAGGATTATATGGAGGCTCTACTAAGAGCAGCTGATCAAAGCCCACCCCAAAGTGGCGGTCGCCTAAGCGCTTGATGAGGTCAGGGTTAAAAAAGACCTTTTGGCGCACGCCATCGACCACCATAAAGTCGTTCCCCAGACCATGCATTTTGGTAAATTTCAGCAGCATCTGTTTCTTCCCTACCTTGCCCTAACCTAACCTAACCGAACCTTAGCTTACCTTGTTGATCACCCCGTCGCGCCGTCGCGCGGCGGCGTATTGCGTCTCTAGGTAGACGCTGATCTTTGCCTCAAGTGTTCCCCCTTATGAGACATACGGCCGCACTTAGAGTCCAAGGGCGGCCGCTGTCTTCAAGAACATGGGGATTGCGCTTAAGGAGGCGCGCACTACGTGCTTTAGGAGAACTGCTTCTCTAAGTCCGTAATGATGCGCTCGTTCTCCCACATGTCCTCTTCCTTTTGGCGCTCACGAATCACATAGGAGCGACTGCCGTCGACTAAGATCTCGGCGCACAGTGGGCGGCCATTGTAATTAGAGGACATCGAGCTGCCATAGGCACCAGCACCACGCACAGCAAGGACATCTCCCTCACGCACGTTTAAGTTACGCTCCTTGCCTAAGAAGTCATCACTCTCGCAGATTGGGCCCACCACATCATAGACGCGATTACCATTCTTATCGCTCTCTGGCAGCGCATCAGTGGCTGGGCGCTTCACCGCTGGCACGATGTTCATCCACGAATTGTAGAGCGCAGGACGAATGAGGTCGGACATGCTGGCATCAACAATACAGAAGTTGCGCTCAGGATTGCTCTTTAAGTACAACACCTTAGTTAAGAGGATACCGGCATTAGCGACCATGGCGCGGCCTGGCTCGCAGTACACCGCCACGTCGATATCCTTTAAGCGCTGCAGCACTGCTGCTAAGTACTCATATGGCGATGGTGGGGTCTCATCGTTGTAGGTCACACCTAAACCACCGCCGATGTCGATGTGATCGACCTTGATGCCCATTGCCTCTAACTCGTGATAGAGGGCGATCAGCTTATCGGTAGCCTCAATGATTGGGCCGCCGGAGGTCATCTGTGAGCCGATGTGGCAATCGATACCGGTAGCCTCTAAGTGCGGATCGTTTTTGATCACCTGATAGAGACGAGAGGCGTCCTCAAAGGGAATACCAAACTTATTCTTCTTTAAACCGGTAGAAATCGAAGGGTGGGTCTTGGCGTCCACATTAGGGTTAACGCGCAGAGCCACTGGAGCCTTAATGCCGAGCTTAGCGGCGATCTTAGAGACCGCATAGAGCTCACTCTCAGACTCGATATTTAAGCATTTAATGTTGTAGCTCAGGGCAAACTCAATTTCATCTGGACGCTTACCCACGCCGGAGTAAATCACCTTTTGGGGGTCACCACCGGCGGCAATAACGCGCATGAGCTCGCCTTTGGAGACAACATCAAAGCCGCAGCCGAATTCGGCGATGATATTGAGGATAGCGAGAGAGCAATTGGCCTTAACGGCGTAGCAGACGAGGTGGTCTTTGCTTACTAAGGCATCTTCAAAGGCCCGCAAGTGACGCTCAAGCGTGGCTTTGGAGTAGACATACAGCGGCGATCCGTATTGCTCTACTAAGTCGCGTACCTTGATGTCCTCAGCATAAAGCTCGTTGTCTTTGTAGTTGAAGTAATCCATTTGTAATCAACCAAAAATGCATGGGCCTAAGGGAAAAGTGCCACTGGTTAAGGGGCTTAATCGCGCTTCTCAAAAGAGGCGCTAACATCACCGGTCGCGTTTGACACTGGTTGCTGGGCTTGGATGTTGGCTTCGTCCTCTGGGAGGTAGAGATCGTACTTAAGGCCGCAGCTGCTTAAGAACAAAGTACTCAAGAGGAGCAAAGCTGGAGCGAGGCCGCGAAAAGAGAACATGGTGGTTGTTTCCAGAAAAGCTGCTATTAAGGCGCAGCGGGATATTCAGATTAACACAAAGCTTAAGGCTAAGAATAACCACGATGATGCATACGCACAGAATAGCCATTTTATGTGGCCTGAGGGGATTGGGGACGGGTAAGCTACAGGGGGAGTGGTCTGATATGGTGCAAGGTTCCCTGCTGTCAGCCTAAAACATCCTAAGGCTGCTTAAGGCCGCCTATCTTGCGGAGGGATGCGCGCTGGCGCCGCCCCTCAGAGTGAGTAGCGTCCTGAAAGTACCAAAAAAGGTGTGATGCTCTTTGGTATAACCCACTAAAACCCCATAAACATGCGATATTTTGGCTAACCACAACTATCACTAAAAACAACTAATGGTGACTAGTGATTGGTAGCTATCA
>JAHLFE010000153.1 GCA_018884035.1 Candidatus Anaerobiospirillum pullicola | reverse complement strand
GGATGTAGCCTCAAAACTTGGCGATAGCACATCTAAAGCAGTCAGTATGCTTGAGATCGTTTAGAGTTGTAAAGCAGAAACGGCTTTTTTATCAGGAAAAATAAATACAAGGCAACTCCCCGATGTCAGATCTTAACCCTAAACTTGGGTTCTCCTCAGAGTTTGGTGGATGTAGCTCCAACACTATCTCAAGGTTGGTCATGCTAAACGCCATCATATGGGACTACTGCTTGATCGCAGTGGTGATGCTGCTTTTGGTAACCACCAAACTCTGAGGAGAGCCTAAACTTGTATGGTAGTGCTGCACTTTTGTACCAAAATAGTGCATTTAGCTCGCAAAACAGCGGTGTAATTTTCGCCCCAACCAATAGCCGTGAAGATAAGGCCTACCCTTGAGTTATCGCGCTCCATATGGTGAGAAAATGCCTTGTTTTAGCACTTAGAACGCATCACTATGGGGCTTTTGCCTGTATAATTGTGCGGATAACGTAAAACCAGCTTAAGCCGCAACTTAAGACCTAGTTTTACACGCGCACCCCCAAGACGTAACTGGGGAGCTGACGCCCTATCGTGTGCTTCCCCATGCACATCACTTCAATCAGATTGAGAGGAACAGCGCTTCATCACAGCATGCGCTTTGCGCTTAACTGCTGCCTTATCCTCTAGCGTTGGTCATCTAAGTTCTGCCCTCTATGTCCCCCTCGCTATAGGCCCCTCCATACTGCACAGCAATGGAGTAAGTGCTGCTATGGGGACGTATACAGCCTATACCAAGGGCCGACAGAGACAAAATGCCAATGCCCATGCTAAGGAGCTACGCAGTAAGGCACAAAGTGAAGCTGTCCTTGCGCTTTTTGGTTAGCTTATGGACTTTGCCGCAATCCAAGATCTCATTAAGCAGCATGACGTGAAGTATGCTGATCTCCGCTTTACCAACACCAAGGGTAAAGAGCAGCACATTACCCTGCCTATCAACCTCATCACCGAGTCCTTCTTCAGTGACGGCAAGCTCTTTGACGGCTCGTCGATGCCAGGCTGGTGCACCATCAACAAGTCCGACATGCTGTTGATGCCAATCGATGGTGATGTCTACTTAGATCCTTTCTTTGATGTCCCAACGCTGATCATCCGCTGTGACATTCTCGATCCACAGACCTTAGGTGGCTACGAGAAGGATCCACGCTCTATCGCCCGTCGTGCTGAGAACTTTATGCGCGAAATGGGTGTGGGTGATGACGCCCTCTTTGGCCCTGAGTTAGAGTTCTACATGTTCGACTCGATCCGCTTCGAGCACGACATGTCCGGCTGCATGGTCAAGATCGAGGACTACGAGGCGGCATGGAACAGCGGCCGTAACTACGAGCACCGTCCAAACTTAGGACACCGCCCAATGGTGCAAGGTGGTTACTTCCCTGTGCCACCAGTGGACTCCTCACAGAATATCCGCACCGCCATGTGCGAGACCTTAAAGCTCTTTGGCATGGAGCCTGAGGCACACCACCACGAGGTGGGCACCGCTGGCCAAAACGAGATTGCGACCAAGTTCAATACCCTCACGCGCAAGGCCGATGAGGTGATGAACTACAAGTACGTGGTGCAAAACGTGGCTGACCGCCACCACAAGACCGCGACCTTTATGCCAAAGCCAATGCGTGGCGAGGCCGGTTCGGGTATGCACTGCCATATCTCTATCGTCAAGGATGGCAACAACATCTTTGCCGGTAACCAATACGGCGGCCTGTCGCAAGATGCCATCTACTTCATTGGCGGTATCATCAAGCACGCTAAGTCGTTAAACGCTTTTACAAACCCTTCGACCAACTCCTACAAGCGCTTAGTGCCACACTTTGAGGCCCCAGTGCTCTTAGCTTACTCGGCCTCTAACCGCTCGGCGGCAATCCGCATTCCACATGCGGTTAACCCTAAGACGGCTCACATCGAAGTGCGCTTCCCAGATGGCTTAGCTAACCCATATCTGGCCTTTGCGGCGATGTTAATGGCGGGCTTAGACGGTATCTTAAATAAGATCCACCCAGGCGATCCATTAGACAAGAACCTCTACGACTTACCACCTGAGGAGCTCACTGGCATTCCACAGGTTGCTGACTCCTTAGGTGAGGCCTTACAAGCTTTACGTGAGGATCACGACTACCTCTTAGAGGGCGGTGTGTTCTCTGAGGAGGCGATAAATGCTTACATCGCCTTAAAGGACGAAGAGGTGTCCTTAGTGCGCAATACGCCACACCCAACCGAGTTTGAGCTCTACTACAGCCTCTAATTAGGCCGAGCACCAGCTCGATTTTTTCTCTACCACTCGCAACCACTCCCCTCTACACAGCCCAAGGGTGCCACGCGCTCTTGGGCTTTGTTGTATCTGCAGACGGTAAAAGAGCAATGCTGCACAGCACCTGACGTCGTGGAGTTGAGCCTGATTTTCCAAAAACCGCTAATATACGGCCTTTGCCTAAGAGTGATGCCCCTTACTGGCATCGATCACAAGTAAGGATGTAGCCTCAAAACTTGGCGATAGCACATCTAA
>JAHLFE010000152.1 GCA_018884035.1 Candidatus Anaerobiospirillum pullicola | reverse complement strand
TTATTTCCCTGATAAATCAGCTTTTCTTGACGTGGGGCATGCTGTAGCAGGTGCTGCTCCCTTATCCGGAAAGCCGTATCAGCCGTGCAAACGCCTTGTATTTAAGCCGTAATTTAGATGCGTCGGCTCTGCTCATAGCCCCTACCTTAGAGATACAGTGCAGTAGCGACGCTTGATGCTCCATATCAGGTTTCTGCATCACGGGGCTTAAAACCACCTCAAAGGCCGATTTTAAGCCAATAACATGGGGGAAAATACTTTGAAGGAACAAGGGGGGGAAACCGCTCTCCTCTGACGCCACTTTCATCCAGATCATACAGGCAACGCCTCATCACTCCTACCCAAGATGCTGCAAGATGCTGAGGAGCAGCGCGCAGGCATAAAAAAAGGGAGCCTAAGCTCCCTCTTTTGCTCATAATGCTATGTCAGGCGTTATTGCGCGGCCTCATCTTCAGAGGCAGCTTCTTCAGTATCGCTCTCGCTACCAGCACTAATCGTCACGTTGGTGTTGTGCTCTGCTGCCTCAGTCTCTTCAGCGGCGGCATCATCAGCAACAGCCGCGCTGTCAGTTTCAGCGGCAGCCCCGTCGCTAGCAGCTTGCGTGTCAGTGCTCTCAGCAGCTGTGGCCTCGTCGCCAGTGGCGACAGTCTCATCAGCTGTGCTCTCATCCGTAGTAGCAGCGTCGTCAGTAGCAGCGGCGTCGTCCACAGCAGGCACATCACTGTCAACTGGGGCTGGGGTAGCACTATCCAGCACTGGAGCATCGGTGCTGCTCATCTCTGGTGCCGTTAACGATGGCACATCAGAGTCTAAGGATGGCACATCATCAGGAGATGGCGCCATGGTCTCCACAGGAGCGGTCTCTTCGATATTGGTGAAGTTGCCCGCTGGGGTGGTGTCCTGCTTCTGTAAGTAACCAATTAACAGACACAGGCCGAAAAACACCACAGCCAAGAACCAAGTGGAGCGCGTTAAGAAGTTACCCGAACCTGCGGCACCAAACACGGTAGCAGAGGCACCCGCACCAAAAGAAGCCCCCATGCCTGCGCCTTTACCCTGTTGCACGAGGATCAAAGCGACAATGGCTACGGAAACCAGTAAAAGTAAAACAATAACAATCTCGTACATAGCAACGAACCATGCGCCTCTGGCAAAACAGAGGCTCACATCAGCGCTACAAGACCACACACTCTACACTAGAGCCAAGGCTGATGCGCTCATGTTTTTATCACGGGCAAACTGAGCCTCATATTGCAGCAGAGTAGCTTTTCTTTGGCTACAGCCACACACGGGCTTGAGACGAAAACGTACTTAGCACTACTGTTACTTGCTATGCCTCTCGGCAGAGCTACGCCTCTGTGCTCTAGAGCTGCTCTAAAGCAGCAGAACCGTTTACAGCTTTTTTCAGCCGCCCACAAGAAAATTAGCCCAGCAATCATACCGACACAGCTGAACTTTTTCAAGAGCAACGCCTTGAGGCGTCAGCGTGCTTAGGCCGTAGGTAACGCCACCGCCGCCTCAAAAAAGCAAGCAGAAGCTTGGAGACGGCAAACGAGCATACTGCGCCGCAAGCAAGCTAGCAAGCAAACTTTAGATGCTGTTAGCATCCTCCGCTTGGGAGCGAATCACGTCAGCAATGCGCACCGCCATCTTATGCACCAACTCGTGATCCTCACCCTCAACCATGACACGGATAACAGGCTCCGTACCGCTCTTACGTAAGAGCACACGACCACGGCCATCTAAGACCTTTTCTACCGCAGCTACTTCTTGCTTGACGCGCTCATCATTTAAGGCATCAAAGCCCGTGGTCAGACGGATGTTGATCAGCTCCTGTGGGAACATCTGTAAATCAGCGGTCAGCTCATTTAAGCTCTTACCTTGACGGATGGAGGCCTTTAAGACCTGTAAGGCGGAGATAATGCCGTCACCGGTGGAGGTGTAATCAAGGCAAATGATATGGCCGCTGTTCTCACCGCCTAAGCGCCAATTGCGCTTTAAGAGCTCTTCCATAACGTAGCGATCACCCACTGCCGAACGGCAGAAGTCGATACCGGCACGCTTTAAGGCCAGCTCAAAGCCCAAATTGGACATTAATGTGCCCACGACACCGCCGCCTAAGCGGCCGCGCTCGTGGCGATCTAAAGCAATGATATAGAGCAGCGCATCGCCATCTAAGAGGTGGCCATGCTTGTCCACCATCATCACGCGATCACCGTCACCATCAAAGGCAATACCGACATCGGCTTTGGTTGATAAAACGCGCTCGATTAAGCTCTCTGGGTGAGTGCTGCCGACACCATCATTGATGTTGATGCCATTTGGGTTGACGCCCATGGTAATGACGTTAGCACCGAGCTCCTTAAAGACCAGCGGAGCAACGTGGTAAGTCGCGCCATTGGCACAGTCGAGGACAATAGTGAGGCCCTCTAAGCTCATGTGCGAGTCAAAGGTCGCTTTGCAGAACTCGACGTAACGGCCAGGGGCATCGTTTTGGCGATAGGCACGGCCAAAGAGGGATGGCTCGGCTAAGGTGATCTCGTGCTCTAAGGCCTCTTCAATGGCTTGCTCGACCTCGTCCGGAAGCTTAGTGCCTTCACGCGAGAAGAACTTAATACCGTTGTCGTAGAAAGGGTTGTGCGAGGCAGAAATCACCACGCCTAAGTCAGCACGAAAGGCCTTAGTGAGGTAAGAGACGGCTGGGGTTGGCATTGGCCCTAATAGCACGGTAGAGACGCCAGCGGCGCTAAAACCGGCTTCTAAGGCCGCTTCGAGCATGTAGCCAGATAAGCGTGTATCTTTACCGATGATGACCCGTCCTTGATCTTTTTTGAGCAGCACTTTACCGGCGGCCATGCCCAAGCGCATGACAAAGTCAGGGGTGATAGGAAACTGACCGACACGGCCTCTAACGCCATCGGTACCAAAATAATTACGCTTCACCGGCAATATCCTCATCGCCCATTGTGGGCACAGGGAAAACAAACGATACAGGGAACAGACAGGGCACCTCAGCCGTGGTGCGTGCGCCATGAGCAAGCACGCACCAGTAGTGGTGCAAGGGCATTGTACACCATGGGAGGCTGGGGCTTGCGCTTCTGCCTTGGCATTGTGCCAAGATTGGTGCGCCAGAGAGGCAGTGAGGCAAGAATGGAGAGAATGGCGGGAGCGGCAAGAATGGCAGGAGTAGTTAGCGGGGTGGAAATGACGTGAGACATGAGTGGAGTGAGTGGAGTGAGAGGCAGGGGAGGCAAATGCGACATGGCTGCAACAAAGCCACGCACCACAAACACTAACACACGTGCCACTACTTTACTCAGCTGGAAAGCAAAGCTCACTTGAACCATGCCTTCCCCACTGCTGCTGACGCTTATTTCTGCGCATGTTGCGCTTGCTCGGCTCTAATCTGCGATTCGACAATAGCCTCGCCTTTGCAGCTGCAACCGCCATTACAGACAGAGGCCTGAATCTCAGGGCTATCAGCAGGATTCTGACCTGGCGCTAAGCGCTGCTGCAGGCGATAACGCCGCTTGGTCACAAAGTAATCGAGAATCAGACCAGCAGCCACCACAACATCGACCGCAATCCACACCTCGCGGGTCAGAGGTAAGCGCAAGAGCGGCTGGAAGACCAGCGCTAAGAACACCACCGTTACAATACCTAAAGGACGCTGGCTACGGTGATACTCTACGGCCAACATGACAAAGCCAATGGTGGCGAACAAGCGGATCAGAATATACACGCCATAAGGCAAAGGCAGCAAGCAGGCAAGAAGCAGCACCGCCATGGCTAAGCGCATTTTGAGAGTCAGCATACGAAAACTCCTCTAAAAGACGCTCTCATTATGACAGGGCGCAAGGCATCTTTGCGGGGCGGAGCTGCGGAAGATTTGCAACTTACGAAAAGTTTCACCTGAGATGAGGAGCACCTTTGGTGTGAGGGCTGTGTGCGGTTAGTGCTCCCCTGCGCTCTGCCCTTTATCTCGAGGTCAGCCCAATCTGTTACTGAAGGTGTTGCAGACAACGCATCGCCCTATTCTACTCAGTTACAGCAAGCGGCACGCAACCAACCAGCCTCATATTGCGCGATATTGCGCGGTGGGCTTGTGCTCTTAGCTCTTAGCTCTTGCCACAGCCACGCCGCGTCACGCTTCGGTGCTTAAATGTACTTGGTCTTGTCCAGCACTTTGAGCATCTGCTCAGCAATAGCATGAATTACTGGCACGCATACAGAGTTACCAAACTGGCGGTAAGCTTGGGTATCTGACACCGGAATAATGTACTCCTCAGGAAAGCCCTGTAAGCGTGCCGCCTCGCGAGGGGTGAGCTTACGTGGATTCTTACCCTCTTGGGCAATGAGGATCTCCGAACTGTCCTTGTAGTAGTGGGCCGAAATCGTGTTGGTGTAAGGCGAGTCAGCAGTAAAGAGCGAGTAACCAAAGCCCTTACCGGCCTCAGCATTTTCCTTACGGCGGCGCTGATGACCTGCCCACAGCTCATCAGAGATGGTGTACTTATCGTCCACCTCAGGCTCTAAGATATCGCCCACCTTAAGATCAGGCTTGATTTGAGGCTGCGGAAAAGCAAAGCAGGAGGCAAAAGGCACTTGCTCGCGGGCAAATCCTACGATGTAGATACGCTCACGGTTTTGCGGCACGCCAAAGTCCTTAGCGGAGAGCACTTGGCAATGCACCTCATAGCCCAACTCATCTAAGGTCTGGTAAATGACCTTAAAGGTTTTGCCTCGGTCATGATTGAGCAAATTGCGCACGTTTTCAAGGAGAAACGCTTTAGGGCGCTTGGCTTTTAAGATGCGCACTATATCAAAGAACAAGGTGCCACGGGTGTCGGCAAAGCCCTTTTTGAGACCAGCTTGGCTAAAAGCTTGGCAAGGAAAGCCACCGACGAGGATGTCGTGGTCAGGGATGGTGTTCTCGTCGATCAGCGTGATGTCACCTAACGGATACTCGCCATAATTGGCGGCGTAGGTCTTTGCCGCAAATTTGTTAATCTCCGAGGAAAAGACCACGCCCACACGTCCCGTTTGCCAAAAACCTAAGCGCGTGCCGCCAATACCAGCAAAGAGATCAATCATGCGGTATTCACTGCGCTCGATTGGAAGGTTAGGAAAAGGAGTCTGATCAGGAAGGTTCAGAATGAACTGCAACTCAACAGCGGAAGGATGCGTTTCTCCTCTCTCCCAGCGGCCAATAGTACGCTCGCCAAATTTTGGCATGCCTAAGGCAGCAGCCATTTCTTTTTGCGTCATACGCAAGCGCTCACGCTTTCTGATAATAAGCTCTGCCGCGTTTTTTAATTGCTCAGGGGTAACAGTAATAGCAGGAATAGATTTGGCACGGAGGCTCATGGAAGGCTCAGGCATTAAGCTCTCCTCAGTTCATGTTAATTGTGAGCATCACAAAAGACATTATGTCCTTTTGTCTACCTATATATTAACACTTTTAGGCTAGCAACAGTAAACAGTTATGTTTCGGTTAACCGAAGATCAATTCAAAGAGCAAGTAACAAACAGTCGCACTAGCGTAATCCCCTCGATCGCTACTGTGGTCAATACTCAATTTCAATAGTTGACACAACCGCTCACCATTATGTGGCTTGGCAATCATGGTTACCAAGCCATGCCAGTGAGTTCGTGGAACGAATGCGCGTCATGTGCTGGCAACAATTGCGTCAAGCAGAGAGGGATTTCAATCGCCAAATGATTACCTCTATGTTTGATCCGCAGCAATTGCCGCAAATGACGGGTGCAGACGTTGTTAACGCTCTAGCTGAGAACTTCGACTACTTCTACATCCTAAGTCAGGCCAACACGCAGTCACGGCGTAGCCGTGCGGGCAAAGAGTTTGAGCTAATATTGGCACTTATGCTGGCATGCTGCGAAATCCCTGTCGATATGCAATTCTTCTTAGGAACCGGCTTGCGCAAGAAAGCAGTGGATCTGGTGGTACCTGATTTAAGCACTTGCAGTAATTCTCAACAACCACAGTGTATGTTTGCGCTCTCTGCCAAGACCAATTTGCGTGAACGTTGGCAGGAGGTGGTCACCGAGGCAAAGCAAGCTCAGGTGAAAGAGCTGTACTTATTGACCTTGGAGCCAAAGGTCAGCATCGCCACCATAGCCAACTTGGCTCACGATAATATCTTCTTAGTGACTTCGATAGCCAATAAGCAGAAATGGCCAGTAAATGCTTACCAAGACCATGTCCTAACCTTTGAGGAGTTAATCCAACGTATAAATGAGGCGCTGTGTAGCATTCCATGGTCGCAAATCCCTACCCAGACAAAGCAGGCAGCTAGCAAATACATGTATGGCTTATGCCAAAAGACGACAGACCTGCCTTATGTACAGCATCTGTATAGTACATGGGGCCTACGGTTTGAGAACTTAGCACTACGCTAAAGTACGCCTGCACTTACCCTCTTATCCATTGCGGCCATTTGTTGCAGCGGAATATTTTTTGCCTGCAAACTGTAACTATTAGGGCTTAAGTGAGCGCGTCAGAGCCCACGCCAAAGGAGTAAATTCCCTTAGGAGTGTTCCTCCCTTAGCGCACTTACAGCCTGTTGCCACGGGACATAGCGCCGTCATCGCGTAACTTAAGGAGTTGGTGGTGCAGTTACATCTCAAAGATTCGTATTTCGATCTGTCTTCAACCCTTATCATGGCCAATGTGGATCTCGATCCACAAGACACCTATACCTCAGAGGAGATGGCGGAGCTACTGCACGACTACGAGGATTGTGGCGCCACCTTTGTGGAATTTAGTGTGGACAATGGCTCCTCCCTCGAGGAAGAAAAAGCTCGCATCTGTGAGGCCTTAGATTGGGCTAAAGGCAGCAAACTCATCCCTGCGGTGTACACCAGCAAACCAGAGATCATGTCCGCTGCGGCGGAGCATGGTGCGCAGCTGGTGGTTGATCCGCTTGCCTTAAGGGCATCAGGTGCCTTAGAAACCGTGGCGCGCACGGGTTTAGCCGTCTGCCTCTGCTATGACCAAAACATGGTCTTTAAGGAGGATAAGGACGACCCTTGTGCTGCGGTCGCGGAATTCTTCTATGAGCGCATTGATGCCTGCTTAAACGCAAAGATTGAGCGGCAGCGCTTGCTCTTAGACCCAATGATTGGTGTCGATGCCAGTGTTGATTTCCGCTTAAAGATGATCGGCCGCTTAAAGACCTTTAACAGCTTTGGTCTGCCTCTTAGCTGTGAGTTACCACGCGTGGTAGAGGAAAAGGGCCTCCCAGGTGAGGACAGAATGCCGGTGGTATCCGCAGTTGCTCTCTTTGCTGACCAGCAGGGCATTCGCATTCTGCGCACCCGTAAGGTCTACGACATTGCCCTTGCGATCAACACTTGGCATGTGCTGCACTTAAGTGCCCGTCCATTTAAGCTCTCCCGCGCCATTGGCCGCACCTTAAAGAAGGCCTTAGCCAAGCGTCGCGAGCGCCGTAACCAGAGCCAGTAGCACCTTACAGCGCCCTGCTCTCCAAGGTGAGGCAGTCACAGCCTGTGCTGCGCTTATGGCCCTACTCCCCTTAGGGTTTATCTACTTTTTGTCGCGCCCAGAAAAAAAGCCCAGTAGGTTCCCCCACTGGGCTTTTTTCTTAACTGTAGCTACAAACTACTTCTTGCCACTTGGCGTGTTGTAAGGCCAGCCTTTATTGCTGTCATCATCCTTACCCGCATCACCGTTACCAGCAGCAGGAGCGTCGCCCTGTGCTGGAGCAGAGCTCTGCTCAGGTTGAGCTGGAGCCTCACCTTGTGGGGCTGCTGGCGCGCTCTCACCACTGCTCTGTGGCTGTGGCTGCGCTTGCGGCTGCTCGCCTTGTGGCGCGGCCGGAGATGCAGCAGGAGCTTGAGTAGCTTCTGGCTGAGCAGCACCTGCGTTTGCCGCAGCGCTGCTACTAGAGCTACCAGAGCTACCAGTGCTGGCGTTACCGCCGCTACTGCTGCTCGTGCTGTTAGCCTCACTCCCTGTGGTAGAGGTAGTGCTGTTACCACCGCTATTGCTACTGTTGCTATTAGCAGCAGAGCTCTCCTCAGGTGGGCGGCAAGGACGACGATTCATGAGGTCATCAATCTGATGCGCATCAATGGTCTCGTACTTGAGCAGCGCGTCCTTCATCGCCTCTAAGATGTCACGATTTTCCTCGAGAATCTTATAAGCGCGATCATAGCAGAAGTTGATGATCTTGGTGACTTCCTCATCAATGATCAGCGTCGTCTTATCCGACACTGGTAAGGTCGTCACACTGCCACCACCTAAGTACTGAGCCTGACCTTGATCCTGATCAAACTGCATTGGAGGCAGACGATCAGAGAAGCCCCAGCGCGTCACCATACGGCGCGCGATGTCAGTAGCACGCTCGATATCATTCGAGGCACCAGTAGTCACCGCATCAGGGCCAAAGGCAATCAGCTCTGCGACACGACCAGCAAAGAGCGCACTGATACGCGACAGCAAGTACTGCTTAGACTGGCTGTAGCGATCCTGCTCTGGCAGGTATGCCGTTACACCTAACGCACGGCCACGTGGAATGATCGAAACCTTGTACACAGGGTCATGATCAGGTACTAAGCGACCGACAATAGCGTGGCCTGACTCGTGGTAAGCGGTGTTGGCCTTTTCATGATCATTCATGATGAGGCTACGACGCTCGGCGCCCATTAAGAGCTTGTCTTTAGCCTCTTCAAAGTCCTTCATGGCCACAGTGCGCTGGTTAGCACGGGCTGCTGCTAAGGCCGCCTCGTTAACGAGGTTTGCCAGCTCAGCTCCCGAGAAACCTGGCGTACCACGCGCCAGCAGACTAGCGTCCACGTCAGTGGCTAAAGGCACCTTTTTCATGTGTACCTTTAAGATCTGCTCACGACCACGGACATCAGGTAAACCCACGGTCACCTGACGGTCAAAACGACCTGGACGCAACAGCGCTGGATCTAAGACGTCTGGACGATTGGTAGCAGCGATCACGATCACTGCCTCAAAACCCTCGAAGCCGTCCATTTCCACCAGCAGCTGGTTTAAGGTCTGCTCACGCTCATCGTGACCACCACCTAAGCCCACGCCTCTTTTACGGCCGACGGCGTCAATTTCGTCGATGAAGATGATGCATGGGGCATTCTTCTTGGCCTGCGCAAACATGTCACGCACACGCGAAGCACCCACACCGACGAACATCTCGACGAAGTCCGAACCGGAGATGGAAAAGAATGGCACCTTGGCCTCACCGGCAATAGCACGGGCCAGTAAGGTCTTACCAGTACCAGGTGGGCCCACCATGAGCACACCGCGTGGAATACGGCCACCTAACTTTTGGTACTTAGATGGATCACGTAAGAAGTCCACCAACTCGACCACATCTTCTTTGGCTTCGTCGCAACCGGCGACGTCAGCAAAGGTAGTCTTAACCTGATTTTCACTTAAGAGCTTGGCCTTGCTCTTACCAAAGGACAGTGGATTACCTTTGGAGCCACCCTGCATTTGGCGCATGAAGAAGATCCACACGCCAATGAGAATGATCATTGGCATCCACGAAATGAAGATCGAGGTCAGGAAGCTTGGCTCCTCAGGACGGGTACCTGAGGTACGCACATTATGGTTGAGCAGGGTATCAAGTAAGGCGCTATCGTGGATAGGCATTACCGTCGTAAACTGCTCGCCATTACGCTTGAGGCCATTGATCACAGGGCCATTAAAGACGACCTCTTGTACCTGATCGCTTTGCACCGACGAGACAAAGCTCGTGTAATCGATGGTGCGACCACTGCTGTCTGAGCTGTTAAAGGACTCAAACAGCGACATCAAGATGATCGCTATTACCAGCCACAAAATTAAGTTTTTTGCCATGCCATCCTCAAAAGAGTGCGCCTAAGCACACGTTCGACCATAGGACCTCGAGCAAGAAAAACTCACGTGGATAGTAAGCAGCGCCCTTGCAAGACAGTGTTACCACCTACCTTGGGGAGGGCCTGCCGCATATCCGCGTTGTACTTACCACCTTAGGATCGATCCTAAGCGCTGCCATGAAGCGGGGCCTCAAAGCAGCTATTTATTGCATCACCATACCGCAAGAGCGTATTGCTAAGCCCTTGAGACGTCCACTCAGGCGCGGATGCACAGACGCACTGAGGGCAAAAGAAAACCGGAGTGCTGTAAGAGCCACCTAGGGTAGCGTCACCCAGTCACGCCGCATAAAGCCTGTCAGTAGCTTGAGCAGGCACTGATTCATACTTACGGCGTGGTATCACTCTGTGCTGAGCAATGCTTAGCTTAGCTTATGATAGCCGCAAGCTGCTTAGTTTCTGCTTAGGAAACTTCTGCAGCCCCTAAGCACCACAGCTGCAAGGTTATATCGCTATCGCCACCGCCACCGTAGAGGCATAGAGAGCTAAGCCTAAGCTCCACTGTAATTTAGTGTAAAGCATTGTGCCACTGCCAGAATACAGTATGGAGCTTGTTGGCTAATTATCGCAACAGGCAGCGCAGAGGCAACACGGTAGTGACTAAGAGCACCTCTACCCTATCGCTACTTGCAATAGCCACAGCTTTTGCGGGCTTTTACGGACGGTGCCTTTGCCTCAGAGCAGCGTAAACGCTGATGACGCGCATGCTAACCTACAGCTGTAATCCACCAGAGGTGAAGGCTAAAGGCTACTGCAAAGAGGGTTGAGCGCACTTTAGCTTCAGCGGTGGTGCTGTACTTACTGGCCTTAATCCTCAAAATCAGGAGCCTGACCAGAGAGCTCATGGCCTTTAAAGCCCGTGGCGACCATATAAACCTCACGGGAGCGATCACGTGACGCCTCAGGCTTACGTACTCGCACCGTAGTGAAGTCTTTTTTGAGCTCAGCTAAGAATTCTTGGGAGCCGGTGCCGGTAAAGACCTTGACCACAAAGGTGCCACCGACCTTTAAGACACGGCGCGCCATGTCTAAAGCCAGCTCGGTTAAGAGCATGGCACGAGGTTGGTCAATAGCGGTTGTACCGGACATGTTTGGCGCCATGTCAGAGAGCACTACATCGGCACCCTCACCAATCATGGCGTAGAGCTGCTTAAAAACTGAGTTTTCGCGGAAATCGCCTTGGAGGAACTCCACCCCGCGAATGGGACGCATAGGGAGGATATCGCAGGCGATGACACGACCTTTATCACCGACGCATTTCACGGCAAACTCAGACCAGCCGCCTGGAGCAGCGCCGAGGTCGACCACGATATGACCAAATTTAAGCAGACGATCTTTTTGTTGCAGCTCCTCGAGCTTAAAGCTCGCGCGGGAGCGCAGGCCACGCTTGTGGGCTTCTTTGACGAAGCGATCATCAAAATGTTCTTTGAGCCAGCGCGTTTGACTTGCTGTTCTTTTACGTGCAGGCATAAGCCCTCTTAACTTCACTTTAGAGCCAAGGCAACACCCGCCGCAAGGCCCTCAAGCCTGACAAAATTCACTAATTATACCCCGCAAAGTATGCTTTTTCGCAAGGCGTCTTGTCGCAGCTGCACTTTTGCATCGCACTTGTGAACACGCGGCGTTATGTAAAGCAAGTAGAGCTCACTATCTGTGCTCTGAGGATGCGCTCTGGGAGCGCGAGCGCCACAGGGCTCTTCTCTTAAGTTTGGTGGATGCCAAAAAGCAGCGCTCCTGAGATCAAGCAAAGATGTCCATGTGCTGGCAGTTAACGTTGCTAACCTTGATGTAATGCCCGCCAAAGCGACTGACGGCGGCTAATCTTAAGAGTACCCTTGATAACACCAGCTTAAGAGCAAGCACCTGCGTAGCACCTACCGCCCCTAGCGGCACTTACAGCGCTGTGACTGCTTCTCATGAAGCCCCTTACGCTGCATTTGCTCTCTTAGCGCCAGCAAAGAAGCGTATGTGGTGCGCAAGCGCAGTGTGCTCTGAACGCACAGTAAGAAGCACTCAGGGAGCGCTTCAAGCGCGGAGTCAGCCCACGGCAATAGATGACAAGTGCCCCTCTTTTCTCTAAAATAAGCGCATTTGCAAAGAGCTGTCACCACTTTGAGGCAGCTTATTCGTAAGGCACTCCTCGTTTAGGGCTGCTCGTCGCAGCCTCACTACTTTAGGACGAATTCATGGCTCTGAACGCAAAGCAACGCCAATTTCTCAAGGCTGAGGCCCATGCTCTCAATCCCGTGGTAATGCTGGGTAACGATGGCTTATCCGAAAACGTCATCAAAGAGATTGCGTCATCAATTGAGCACCACGAGCTGATCAAGATTAAGCTCAATGCCGGTGACGGGCGCAAAGAGCAAGCGGCGCAAGCGGCACAAGCGGTGGGAGCCGAGCTGGTTAATGTGGTGGGCCGTATTGCCATTTTGTTTAAGCAGAACAAGGAAGGCTCGCGCTTTATTCTGCCACGCTAAGCTGCGCTACTGCGACCTAAGACAGCCTTTAGTCTAATCATGTGGTCGCACAGAGCAGGCGCAAAGAAAAAGCCCAGAGGCGGTGAAGCTACTGGGCTTTTTTCTTTTGGGACGTACACCATACCGCCTTTTGCAGGGGGCTTTGCGGCCAGTACTCATGGCCACTACAGCAAAGAGCAGAGTGTAGCTACCCCCTAAGCAATCCCCATAAATGCAGATGTCTCCACAGGTACTTGCTCTACGATACGCAGTACTAACGCTTGCTCGGAAAAGTGTAATTAAGTTGCACTTCGCGGTTTTGGTTGTTGTTACTGCTGTTGCTGTTGTGAATCATCGGCCACTGGCTACTGTCCCCAGAATAGTTGCGCCGGTTGCGCAACTCACTCCGCTCTGGCGGTGGATCCATTACCTGCACCTTAAAGCGCGGAGATGGCTCAGACATCTTCAGGCGATCCTTGAGGTTCACTCCGTTAAACGAGGGATTGTCCTGATCATAGTTCGCACTCTGCGCACTAAGAGGACAGGCCAGCATCAGGGCACAACCACAGAGCACAGCGCTGAGCTTACCAGCTCTACCACACCACTGCATAGAAAACCTCCTAAAAGCACACCAATAACAGGGACTGCAATTGCCAACCATGCTGGTGCATTAAGACAGTTTAGCAGAAACCACCGACCATTACGTCAGGGGGTAAGAGCGGTGCAAGCAGCGCTGCGTACTGGCACAGCACCCAGTGGCACCTGTACTCTGAAGTGGGCTTGGTGGCGGTACACACTGACCTCATGGGGCTTACGTCAGGGCCCTGCCAAAAGCCATCATCTATGCTTTTTCTTGCTCGGGAAGGTGCGCACCATCTGTAATTCGAGTCCCTTGTTCCTTCTTCCCGTTTGCCACTCCTGACATCGGGGAGTTGCCTTGTATTTATTTTTCCTGATAAAAAAGCCGTTTCTGCTTTACAACTCTAAACGATCTCAAGCATACTGACTGCTTTAGATGTGCTATCGCCAAGTTTTGAGGCTACATCC
>JAHLFE010000151.1 GCA_018884035.1 Candidatus Anaerobiospirillum pullicola | reverse complement strand
AACCACAACTATCACTAAAAACAACTAATGGTGACTAGTGATTGGTAGCTATCAGTCCTAGAGATTGGCTGATATAAGCCTGTTTACCAATAGTGGCTAAACAAACATTCACCTTGTTGATACTTTAAGGTTACCTGAGGGGTGATGCTACTACTGTATAACGCCGCCAGCAATGAAAAAGGCCATACCCCAACGCATTTCAAGGTATGGCCTTTTTCTGCTACGCGCTTAACCGCCGCATAAGCCGTATGAGCAGCACTACGCGGCGTAATGCTTCTGTCTCAGCAGCCGCTGACTCTTAGCAGAGGAACTGCTGGTAAGCCACGTTGTCGGTAACCTCACGGTAAGGGTACTTAATGGAGTCTAAGAACTCCTTCATCTCTTTACCCTCAGGATCCTTGGACACGTCAAAGCCGCACAGCACGCTGCAGTACTCTAAGCCCGAGATACGGAAGTGGAACAGCGAAATACTGAAGCTGCCACCTAACTGCGTTAAGAAGTTGCTGAGCGCCCCCTTGCTCTCAGGGAACTCAAAGAGGAACAGACGCTCCTTACTGCCTTGATTTAAGTGACCGCCGATCATGTAGCGGATGTGATCCTTAGCGAGGTTATCCTCAGTAAGATCTGTTACCTGATAGCCCGCATGGCGCAGCGAAGCGCAGATATCATCAAGCTCACTTCTGCCATTGGTCAGCTCAACCGAGGCAAAAATACGGGCACGCTCAGCACCGTGGACACGGTAGCTGAACTCCGTCACGTGACGGCCACCAATGGTATTGCAGAAGGTTAAGAACGAGCCCTTAGCCTCAGGGATATCTACCGAGAGGATGCCCTCAGCCATTTCACCGACGTCGCAGCGCTCAGCCACTAAACGTAAGGTGTGGAACTTAACATTGGCGCCGGACATGATGGCAATATGATTGCCCTCTTTGAGGCCGTGCTCACGCACATACTTCTTTAAGCCCGCTAACGATAAGGCACCACTAGGCTCGGCAATCGCGCGCGTGTCATCAAAGATGTCCTTCATGGCCGCGCAAATTTCGTCATTGGAGCAGGTGACTATATCGTCTAGGTACTCCTTGCACAGTCTGAAGGTCTCATCACCCGCACGGCTTACCGCCACACCATCGGCAAAGTGCGAGACAAAGCCAATATCGCAAGGCTCGCCCTTATCGACAGCGGCCTTCATGCAGGCAGAGCCCTCAGCCTCAACACCGATCACCTTAACGTTAGGTATGAGGTTCTTGATGTAAACCGCAACACCAGCAGCTAAGCCACCGCCACCAATCTGCACAAAGATGGTGTCGATGTCATTGCACTGGCCCATGATCTCATGGGCAATGGTACCCTGACCGGCGATCACATCTGGATCGTCGTATGGTGGAATCATGGTAAGTCCCTGAGTGCGGGATAACTCCTTAGCGTGCTCGTAAGCCTCGTTAAAGCTGTCACCATAGAGCACGATTTCCGCGCCAAAGCGACGCACCGCATCTACCTTTAAGTCAGGAGTGGTGGTTGGCATCACGATCACGGCACGGGTGCCTAAGTTCTTGGCAGAGAGAGCCACACCTTGCGCATGGTTACCGGCGGAAGCAGCCACGACACCGCAGGCCTTTTGATCCTGCGATAACTGACGCATCTTGTTGTAGGCACCACGGATCTTAAAAGAGTGAATGGTCTGGTAGTCTTCACGCTTTAAGTAGATCTTGCCTACACCCAGCTTATCGCTAAGCTTTTCCAGCTTGTGGAGTGGGGTCAGACGGGCTACAGGGTAAATGCGAGCAAGGAGGATCTTGCGTAAGTACTCCTGCCCACTAATTTGATTGTCTGCAGCCATGAACACACTCCTTAAGAATCAAAGAAAAATACATTGTGCACACTGACCAAACCTGCCGTTCACAGCGCCATGCTTAATTAGAACAGGACGGTCAGCTCCATCAGAAAACAAGGCCTCTATCCTAGCACCGGCCTGCATCTTTGGCCGGATAATCGGTGCAGAGCGTGACTGAGCGCACCAAACAGGTGCTTTCATGCGCTAAAACGGGGCCTCAGAGCCATGCCAAGATAGGATCAATGGGGGACGGCTTTTCTGTGTCATAAAAAAGCCCCGCATAAAGCGAGGCTTAAACATCGGGGCTGTGTGCACACAGCCCTTCAAGGTAGAGTTATTTGAGATCGCCTTGCAGGTTGTCATTACCCAGCTTAAAGAACGACAAGCTGTTTTGCAGCTGGTGAATCTGCTGCACCGTCTCATCAATGATGCCCAGCGTGTCCTGCGTCTTATGGTTGGCATCCTGCGTCAGGTTGGTAATACCGTGAATGTGCTGCGAGATCTCGTTGGTCGCAGTGCTCTGCTCCTCCGCCGCCGAAGCAATCTGCGAAATCTGGGTATTAACCGCATCCACATGCTCAAGCATCTCGTGCATGTGACTCTCTACTTCCGCAGTGTTTTGCGTGGTCAGCTCCATCGAAGCTACCGAGTTGTTAATCGATGTCGCCGCTGCCGCTGCATCTTTTTGGATATCAGAGACCATCTCCGCAATTTCTTTGGTCGAAGAAGCAGTACGGCTTGCCAGCGCCCGCACCTCATCGGCCACCACCGCAAATCCACGACCAGCCTCACCGGCACGCGCCGCCTCAATAGCAGCATTTAAGGCCAGCAGATTGGTCTGATCTGCGATGTCCTCAATGGTGCTCACAATGGAGTTAATGTCCAAGGAGCGCTTGGCCACCTTCTCCACCGCCACCGAGTTAGCATGCACCTCTTCGCTTTGCTTGCGGATATCGTCAATGCTGTTCTTGATGGTGGCCACACCAGCATTAATGATGTCGTTGGTCTCATTAGCCAGCTTCGAGGCATCATCGCAGTTTTTGGCAATATCCTGCGTAGTGCTCAGCATCTCCTCCGAGGCAGCCGAAACGCTAATGCTACGGCCTTCGCAATCGCTGACCTTATCGGCCGTCTCATGGGCTAAAGACACAATGCGATCTAAGGAAGCCTCAGTCTTTTCCGAGTTGATCTTCACCAAGGTCAGCGCATGGTTCATGTTGTCACGCATGGCACCAATGCTTTCGATGATGCTGCCGAAATCGTCCTTGTAGTACTTGCCCAGATCAAAGTTGAAATTGCCCTCGCGTATCATCGACATAAAGTGCTCTTGGCGCTTGATGCAATTGGTAATGTAAGAGCAAATAGCCCACGACAGGATGATGCCCAGCACTACCGCAACCAGCGCCACAGCAATGGCGATATAGGCGTAAGTCATATCAGAGCCACTTTGCGCCAGCTTGATCACGAGTGCATTCTGGGTCGCCACCAGCTTGTAAAGATTCTGGTACATCTGCGTTACATGCGGACGAACTTCATCGATGTAGAACGCCAGCGCCGCATAACGGCTGGTCTCTATCTGCTCCATAAACTTGCCACGAAAGAGCGTATCCACTTCTTTCATGTCATTTTTGATCTGCAAAATGGCAGCTTCATAAGCAGGATCAGATGGCAAGTTACCAATGAGCTTCGGATTCATCGTATCCACAGCTTGCTTCAGCTGGCCAGAAATGGAGCTCATACGAGTACGGTAGTTATCAGTAGACTCATCTGATCCTACTGAGGCGGCTAAGAAGGTAATGTTGTTGTTATCAAAGTTGCGCAGGGTCTGCTGCACAGCGTTCACACGGGCCGACGAGCGGTTTAAAACCACAGAGATCTCATTGGCGGCGTTAATACTTTGCAACACGGAATAATAGCCGATAGCCGCCACAATAATCAGCATGGCCAGCAGCGAAGATGACAGCACAAAGAGCTTCACCTTGCTGTGGAGATTCAGGAACCAATCAAACATAAAACACTCTACCTTAAACGCCCTGCGGTCGTTGCTTCTATCTCTGTGGGTAACCCCACCAGAAGCTCACAGTTAAGCAGAAGCTTAGTAAAGACACTCTGCCCTCACCACAGAGTGCGTCTCTCCTGCCTCTTTGTGCCAGCACTTATTCACGTGTAAGAGGCAACACCCTGTACTTGGGCCTGTACCTAAATGCACAGCACCTCAAGACGCGCATCTCCTCCACAACAGCGTCAACAGCGCTGCATGCGTATACCTATGCTCTTGCCAAGCATCACATCCCTATGCCCCACATCAGCGAGCACTCTTAGACTCGGCGTCAGCGCAGGCAGATGAGAGGTGACACTTGCTGCAACCTCATTTACAGGAACCAGCCAAAGACCAGTAACTTAAGCCTGCTCTTTAGTGGTACAGCAGCGCTCACTTAAGCTCACCTCAAGCTAAGTTTTAGCTGCAGCTTTATACTGCGCCCCCTATCAAGCTACAACTTGCTAGATGCGCGCGTTCCCTTTACAACATGGTTAGGCTAGCCTAAAAGCCAATGCTTGCCAAATGAGAAAGCCTCAGTTTTTGAGGAACATCAAACTTTTCATCTCAGAAATGCAGGATGTAGTATCAATAGCAAGCGTTTACGCACCGCACTTGGTACGTAATTGTTACTTGGCAGAGCCTACCAGCAAAAGTGCCGTTATACCGTGTTCTTTAGGATGCTTATGGCCACTTCTTGTGTGTTCGCTGCGCACTTTCACACACTAGATGGCAGCACTAGAGTGCAAACGCTTACGGACAGCAAATTAGTAGCTCACGCTGCTGTTGCGGGCAAATAAAACTCACACCAGTTTGGGTGTCAGCAGTACAGCGAGTGAGGTTGTGGTTGCAATCGTTTAGGCCGTCGCTGCGTACACGACATCACATGGGCAAACAGAGCAGTAGCTGTGGTGGGGGGTGCAGAGTTAGAGGTAATGGAGGCTGGTGTGTTGAGAGCAGAAGGGTAGTACAGCGGAGAATGATGCTACTGATGGAGGAGAAGGAGGAGGAGGAGGTGGTGG
>JAHLFE010000150.1 GCA_018884035.1 Candidatus Anaerobiospirillum pullicola | reverse complement strand
TGGCTACGCAAAGTTCATCGCTAGGCAAAAGGCGTTGGTCAGGAGTAAGCCTGTGATGTGGGTATCAGACATACATAAGCCCGACTTAAGGGAGGTAACCAAAAATCATGGTTAACTCCCCGACGTCTGTTGAGGACACTGACGTGAGCTTTGACCCCGTAACCACGCTCACTGAGGCAGGGGACTGTGGCGTGGTTTAGCCCTCACAGGGCGCGGTCTTGTTTGCACCACCTGTGAGGCCGTGAGGATCAATTCAGGAAAAGCACAGCGTCGCTGCATTGGCCTTGTCTAAAAAGAGTTGCGACCCAGTGCTGTGTGGGCATAGCCCTGTGTTGTTGTGTTTGTTGGGGAAGTCTCCTGCAAGAGCGTGACTTTCATGCCTGCTTTGCGTTCAGGGAAACTTCCCTGCTGTCAGCAGTCAGCTGTTGAGCATAGCAGCTCAGAGCTCAGCTCAGCTCTGCTCAGCGTAGCTCAGCTTTGCAGGGGGGTGCTGAGCTTAGTTGTGCTTAGTTTTGTGTTTGTGCTTGAGTTTGAGCCTTAGCGTTTAAGGCATCTTGGCGACGACGCGTTAAGGTCTTGATAATCTCAGGGTACATCTTGTCTAAGCGGTAGAACATGCAGATCACAAAGGCCACCGCAAAGAACAGCACAGGAATGATCGTGCTGGTTAACAAAATACCCTCTAAGGCGCCCTCAGATTGCGTGCTAATCGAGCTATCAAAGCCAGTAGCATCCATCACAAAGCCAGCGACCACCGTACCAATACCGGCAGCAAACTTCATGGCAAAAGAGGAGCCAGAGAAGACTAAGCCCTCTTGGCGCTTGCCCTCAGAGTACTCACCATACTCCACAGTGTCGGGAATCATGGCAAAGAGGCAGGCGTAGATAAAGCCGTAGGATAAGCCCACCATAATCGCCGACACATAGTTGGCAGGGATGCTTTGTGGGAAGATGTAACGGATTAAGAACGAGCCCAAGATGATTAAAGTCGCAGCCGCTAAGGACTTGGCCTTACCAAAGTGCTTCACGCAAAAAGGCACCGCTGTCACCATGGCCACGATCTTACAGACGTTAATGGCCACGTTAAAGTTGCCCACCACGTTACGGTCATCGAGGTAATACTGACAGAAGTAGATGTTGGCGGTGTTGTAGATGGTGTCGCCCATGTACACAAAGAGGATGATAGAGGAGAGCATCAGCCAGTAACGGTTGTGCACTAAGCTCTTAATCTGATCCTTGATGCTCATGTTGGCTACTTCAGCAGCTTGCTCGCTGGTAGCAGGGAAGCGCTCGTAGCAGAAAGCAAAGGTTACAAAGATCAGGACACAGCCTAAGATAGCCATGCAGGCAAAGGTGTAAGTCCATGCCATTGGGGTGTCGCCAAAGAAGCTGACCATAGGCAAGGTCACCGCATTCACAAAGACGATACCGGCAGCAGCGCAAATCATGCGGAAAATAGCAATGATCGAACGCTGGTAGCTGTCATTGGTCATGGTCGTCGATAACGCACCATAAGGCACATTCATCGCCGTGAATACCACCGTCACCGCAAAGTTATAGCTGATGAAGATGTAGATCAGCTTGACCGTCTCTGAGGCCGAAACTGGCACGGCAAAGAGGGCGGTCAGGGCAATAAAGAATGGAATAATGGAGCGTAACAGCCACGCGCGGCTCTTGCCATAAGGGGACTTGGTCTTGTCAATGAGCAGGCCCATGACAATGTCAGATACACCATCTAATAAACGTGAGCAGAGAATGAGCGTAGCCACCGTGGCAATGTTCACGTGTACGACGTTGGTGTAGTAGTACATGAGGAACACGCCAATAGGGCAGTACATCAGCTGCGAGGCAAAGTCAGAGACACCATAGGCCATCTTCTCGCCTACCGTTGGTACGGTTTTGGTCGAGTCAGGCTTGTTCACAAGCGAGGGAAAAAGCATGTGGTCACCGTATAATAGAATGGCTACGTGGCAGGTAAATCTCTGTTTAGCGACAAGATTACTTGCCAGTAGCGAAAACACGACAGTAGGGCTGATTGCCGTCAGACCCTACTTTTAGGTACATACGACTGCTGAGGAAGACAGTGGCAGTACAAAGCTTGCGGCCACGCAAGAGCAAATTGGTAGCAGTGCTGGAGGAACAGCATTGCGGCAACGGGCGGCTCTGCAGGAAAGTCAGCAAGCTCTTGGGTTTTTAGGCCATGAGGCTCGTAGCTACATAGGATCGTGGCTACATAGGCCAATAGCCACATAGGCCAGTAGGCCCTGATGATTGCCGTCATCACGGCCTAAGATTTCACGTTGCAGCTTGACGCTAAGCTAAGGTGAACTCTAAAAGACGGGCACTGAACATGTCCTTAAGCTCGACACTACAGGCATGGCCATCACCGATGAGCTCCACTGCGCATGGCTTTGATTGCGGGTAGAGGCAGCGCACACTGCTGGCCTTCAGATTAAGTGGCAGCGTGATTTGCTTGACCTGCTCGCAGGTCTCCTTTTTCCAGACGCTTAAGTAGAGCTTGTTCTTCTCAGGACAGTACAAACCAAAGCTTAACCACGCGTCACGCAGCTGAGGCAGACCCAATGGCCACACCGGCTGGCTATGAGGAATATCGCTGCGGATGTGCTTGTAGACATCTAAGCCCTCTTTGACCAGCTCTAAATTGCGCTCTGGCAGCTCGTTTAAGAAGCCGCTTTGGTGCACGCGCAGGAGTAAAGCGTTAACCATGTTGGTAATCACTTCCTCATCGCTGGCATCTTTAAGTGGGTAAGCCCAAATAGCAGCCTGCTCTGGGGCGCAAGCTGTAGCCGCCGCCGCCGCGAGGTTACTCATGATGCGGAAGTCAGTCTGGTCAGTCACCGACTGAATGCTGTGGTGCTTGAGCATGGCGTAGTCCATACGTGTACCGCCACTGCCACAGTTCTCAATCACCAGCTCTGGGTAACGGGCAAAGACGCCCTCTAACCACTTTATGTAAGCGCGATTGTGCTCTAACAGACCATCACCTACGCTCTGGGCATTGGCCTCGGTGCCCTCGCCACTGTAGATGTTGTAGTCCATCTTAATGTAGCCTACACCGTACTCCTCGACTAAGCGCTTTAAGACGGCATCCGCGTGAGCAATCACTTGTGGGTGTCTGAAATCTAAGTGGTAGCGATCCTCAGAGATCACGCGCTTGCCATGGCGCATAAAGAAGCACTCATCTGGCAGTTCCTTCGCCAGTGGGCAGTTAATCCCCATGACCTCGATCTCTAACCATAAACCTGGGATCATGCCCTTAGAGCGAATGTAGTCTAAAAGGTGCTTTATGCCCTCAGGGAAGCGTTGCTGGGAAGGCTCCCACAGACCAACGTTATCCCACCACCAGCCGTCGGCATACCAGCCACAGTCGACACAGTAGTACTCACAACCGATCTTGCTGGCCGTATCGATAAGAGGAATCTCGCGGGCCGTAGTAGGATCACCCATCAGGGCGTTCATGTAGTCGTTGTAGATGACAGGCAGTTTTTGTAAATCAGCGCATGGGTTATAGATGTGGCGACGATAGTCGTTTAAGGCGATGAGCGCTTGATCGAGACCGCCTGCGGTTAAGCCCACAGCCACAGGCACTGAGGTAAAGGCCTCTTGTGGCTTTAAGGTCTTGCTCCAAGCGTGCTCGGCGTAGGTAGGGCCAGCTAGCTGTAAATAGAGGTGGCTGCGGTAGTCAGAAACTTCCCATTGCCACGAGCCATTGTGCTCAATTTGGAAGAAGAGGCTGCAATCTAAGGCGTGATTGCGCAGCACGGCGCATGGCAGGTATTGCCCCGTGCTTTGGCCGCTGGTCGAGCTGATGCTAATGCGGTTGTAGCTGAAGTTGTTGTAGTTGAGCTTCTTAAAGAGCGGATCGCGTAAAGCCTCGGAGTAGCGCACTGGGCTCTCATAGGCTGGGGTGATGCCTAATTGGGCTAAGGACAGCTCTTGCCATTGGCACTCTATGCACCACGAGTTGTAAGGCAGGTAGACGCTGACGCTCTTGTCCCAGCTTTGCTTGTTGTTGCCATCGACGTTAAAGAGAGCAAAGCTTGAGAGGTATTCCACCGTGAGGTCGTCACCACTGATGTTCTGCACTGAGGTGTGGGCTTGCAGCACGGTTTCTGTCACAAAGCGCAGGTTTAAAGTAGCAGCAAGGCGATAGCTCTTTAAGTACAAGGTCAGCTCTTTACCATCAGCGCTTAAGTCGTGATGGTCGTAGCACAGCTCCTTACCGGCAAAGGTAGAGTTGTGCTTACGGTAGTGGCGCTCGGTGTTATCACCGGCGATGTGCACTTCGACGAGAGGTTGGTGATAGACCTCACCTAAGGTGGTGAGTGGCTCACCCATGGTCATACCTGGGCGCACGGGAATGCTGGTCGGAAGCATGGACTCAAAGTAGATATGCTTAGTGTCGTCGATGCCAAAGACTAAGCGCAGTTTGCTGCTGTGAAAATCAATGGTTTGCATGTGTTGGGGGGCTCAAAGGAGAAAACAGAATTGCCTAAGGTTAGGACTAAGGCAAAAGCTAAAAGCGGTAGATCTAAGGACAAACAAGCACCTAAAAAGACCTTGCTCTCTCTAAAAGAGGCCTAACGAATAGGGGCCGCACGTTCATTCTGAGAGGAAAAATAGGCTTAATCTTTTTTAGTACTTAAACGTTTAAGACCTTAATCGTTTAAGTTGATTGTAGAGAAATCATTGCGCGAAAATTGTGAGGAAGTACACAATTTGCGCAAAAGATGGGTAGAGATCCGTGACAGGCGGAGGGTAAAGTGGAAATCAAGATGAGGGCTTGGAGAGTGACAAAAGCGCTTGCTTTATGGGCGCCTCTTAGCGAAAATGCGCAAGGCGCTGTATCAATTACGCATCAACAGAGGCAAGGCTTGCGGCTGCATGGTTTTAGTGCAGGGAGTAGGATCGCCTTCAAGGCAGGAGCGGCTACAAGTGTGGTTATTGCCGCCGTTATCCTAAATCGATTAAGCTAAGTACCCTGTGTGCAGCACCAGATGCTGGGGCTCATGTGAGTTGTGTTGGCAGTACTGTTCACTCCCAGAACAGCAGTGGTGCGTGGCTGGCAGTAATGCCCGCAAAGGAGCCACCAGCATGGCTCTGCTTGCCTTAAGCCCGCCTTGCGCCGTCTTAAGCCTGCCCAGCACTAACTGTATTGCATTGCTCTGCATTGCAATGCACATGGTGCACAGCACTGCATTGCACTGCACCTTAGTGCAATGAGGTGCTACTTTCCTGCAATCGCCAAGTAAAAGGTAGAGTAATGGCAATAACGCTCAAAGAACTAGCAGATCATTTGGGCCTGTCGACAGCTGCGGTGTCTAAGGCCCTATGTGGCAAAAGTGATATCTCCGCGCAAACCCGCGAGCGTGTCCAAGCTGCTGCCAAAAAATTGGGCTATTCCCCTAACTACAGTGCGAAGAAGTTGCGTCAGGGCCATACCTCGATGGTGGCCTTAATGCTGCCGTCGATGACCGAGAATGCTTTTCATACCTCGCCGTTCTTTATGCAGCTTAACTACGGCCTTGAGACGGTGTTAATGTCTCAGGGCTATCACAGCACTTTGCTGCAGGGGCTCGATGATAAGGATCAGCTTGAGAAGATTAAGTGGCTGTGCGAGGGCCATGTCGTGGATGCCATTATCCTGATGGATACCCTCGTTAAGGATCCGCGTATCAACTACCTCAAAAAGTGCAAGTTTCCTTTTGTGTGTATGGGGCGGACGGGCAAGCTGCAGAATGTGAGCTTTGTGGATATGGATCACGCTCAGATGGTAGCTGATGCCGTTGCCTATGCTCTCTCCCTTGGCAAAAAGCGCATTGCGGCTTTGCCTATTGAGGAGGAGTCAGCCTATTCTGAGGTCTTTGTTGCGGGCTATAAGGCGGCCTTAGCGGCGCATGGCCTTGAGTATGTGCCGGAGTATGTGGTACATGCTAGCCATGATTTGCACAGCGGTTTTACCGCGATGCAGCAGCTGATGGCTTTGCCTGAGCCACCTGACTTTGTGGTGTGCTTAAATGACTTGCAACTTGCCAGTGCCTTAAGCTATTTCCACCGTTTGGGCCAAAAGCCTATTGAAATGGTGTGCTGCATTATCTCTAGTGCGTCCTTTGGCTTTTTTAACCCCGCATCGCATTACTTTGCTCTAGACTTAGTGCACATGGGGAAGCTCTTAGGCAAGGCCGTACTGCATGAGTTGCAGGATAGGGGGAAAAAAGGCTATACCGCCATGCAGGAGATTGTGCCAGTGGAGTTTAAGAAATATGATCTCTTGCCTTTACAGGGCGTGCAGGGGGTAGCGACAGCGGCTGCAGCTGCTGCGGTGGCTGTGCACAGCGGCACGTAGAGCGCTCGCTCCATAATCACCACCACATTAAGTAACGGCGAACCGTTTGCAGCGCAGGTTGCAGGTGCGGTCTTAGCTCTGGCAGTCGGTGGCTGATCATGCCCGCAAACTTAAGCCCACCATGGTTTAAGGAGTTCGTGGTGGGCGTCAATTTCCCATAGTGATGTGGTGGTTGGGGCTGCAAGTTAAGCTTAAGAGCTTACAAGCTGGAGTGGCGCCGCTTAATCACCTTGAGGGATGAGGTTATGACCCGCTGGTGTGCACTGCCCCTACAGAGGGGAATGAGCGGTGCAGGCGTCTCCTTATAAACAAGGAGCTACAGCACCATGCCTGCACACCATCACGGTAGGACTGTTCCTGTTCCTGTTCTTGCCTCTGTTCCTTACTCTGTCCCTGTTCCTGCTGCTACTGCTACTGGCGGCGATCCGCATTGAAGTCGTAAATGACGCCACTGCGGCAATCGAGCTCAATCTCGTAGACCATATGCTGGTAATAAGCACGTGCCTCGACGCGATTGCCCTCACGGCGGGCCTCAATGGTGCGGGCAGGAATATGGAGTTTAGAACTGATAGAGCTCACGGCACGCTTCACATCAAAGTTATGCCGTGGCAGGCGGCGTAAGTATTCCTCGTCAATCTCGTAGTCAGCGTCGATGAGGCGCCCATCGCTAATCGCATAAGCAAAGTCAAAGTCGCCATAGGCTGTGGCAAACTCGACCTGATAGACAGGGATTTCTCCCTCACGCTCGTTTTGGATTTTGAGCTCTTCCAGATCATTGCGCTCAACTTGCACAAAGCGCAGGGCTTTATTGAGGGCGTCTTGTTTGTTGATATTGGCCGAGGCGGGGGAGATAGGGACTAAGGACAGAGCGAGGCTGCAAACGAGCCCTAAAGCCATGCGGCGGGATAACAAAGCCATGCATTCTCCTTGGGGATACTGTGTGTTTCACGTTAAAAAGCCACTAAAGTCCTGATGGCAGTAAGAGCATTGTATGCGAAGCGGAGTGGTCGCTTACAAGCAAGCTGCAATGCTGTGACGGTGGGTGCAAGCAGAGAAGGCGCATGGCGCGCTCTGTGTTACTCTTAAGTGTAAGCCGCAGGGGGCGTGGCTCTTTCTGCTGGCAGTTTGTGTGAGTATGTGCCCAAAACCCAAAACCCAAAAGAGTAATGCCGTGGAAACAGCTACTTCACCTGAAAAAAGCAGCATCGCTGCGACCAGTGCGCAGACTTTTACCCTGCGTCTTTTGACCTTAGATGACATCGATGCAGCCTATGATCTCTTAGCGCACGAGGACAGCGCGGCTGCTTCCATGTGGACACCGGAGCAGGGTAAGTTTTATTTACGTCACTTTGTGCGCTTACCCGCTTTGGAGTGCGCGCCGCAGGTGGCATTGCAGGTAAGTACAGCTAAAGAGCTGCCATCGCTGTCTACTGCTGAGGGGGACAGCCCTTATCGTGGGGTGGGATTGGCGGAGCTGCTGCCGTTTTTTGGCATGGTCGCCTGCGATGATCGGGGGCAGATGGTGGCCTTGTTTTTAGGGCAGGTTACCCCTTTTAGCACGGGTATGGGCGTAACCTTTTTGGTGTGGAAGCTACTGCTGCCCCCAAGGGAAAAGGCGGCGGTACGCACGCTTTTACAGGGCATGGAGCGTTTGCTTGCTGAGCGTGGCATTAAGAGCATTCTCTGCTCAGGTGATGCGGCCCAAGCGGGCTTTATGCTGGAGCATGGCTTTGAGCTGATGCAGCAGTTAGCCTTTTGTAAGTTCTTAGCGTAGCGTGGGCGCCTAGGCAGCAGCATGGCCACTGTGTGTCTCTATCTCTTGTAGTGTGGCCACTGCATTTTGCCGCGCTGCCGCAGACGCGTGTAGCGTTGCTAGAGTCGCGCGACGTGGGCTTTCCCCAAGGAAGTGTCACCTGTTGCGGCTACGGCGCTATCTGGGCCGTTTTGCCGCGCTATAGAGAGCTTACCCTGAGGTGAGGGGCTCTTGGGTGGTAGTAGTTGCTGGGGGATCAATGAGCTGGGCACCAGCGCGGACTCTTCCTTAGAAGTATGAGCACAACTGAACTCTGCGCACTGCACTCCAGTGCCCTTGTATGTACCAGCTAAGGGGCAAATGCCAGCCCTTAGGTGCTCAATGCACGTGCGCATAAGCTGTTTTTTGGGCTTTAGCGCCCCAAAAGCGTGATCATGCTACCAACCTCTGTAAAAGCCTGCGCTAAACGCGCTGGTGATGCGCGATTGTTGCATGAGTGCTCTTGTCTTAGGCTCTTAAGATCTTAAGTCGCGACCACATGATGCTACAGCAACGTCAGCGCTCTCTGCAGACAATGCTGATGACGGCCTTAGTAATGAGGTGGTGGTACCTCTTCACTAAGAGGACGAACGGCGGATGGCGCTTCGGTCATACTGGCAAGGTAGCGTATTTGCCGCTCGAGCTTGTCCACACGTTGAAAAAGCTCGTCGATGACGTGATTGGCGTCACTTAAGTTTGCTTCTAACCACGCCAAGCGCTCTTGCATCTGCAGTAGAGTTTGCGCCTCAATCGTCACCATGGTGCTGATTTCTGACGTAAGCTCTGCTGGCTTTGGTGCAGCCTCAGAAGTGCGCTCTGGCGTCTTAGTGTCTTGGTTCGTTTTCACGGCATGTCTCCACATTTTTCATAGCTGCTGATCTAACACCATTACACGCGGTGGTTAGACGGAGGAGATGGTTAATGAGTGCAACCGAGTTGGTTGATATCGTCAATGAAAATGATGAGGTTGTCGCTGTCGTCCCGCGTAAGGTAATGCGTCAAAAGCATTTGCCGCATCGTGCCAGCTATATCGTGGTGATGGATGGGCAAGAGCGGATCTTAGTAGAGATTCGTACTCTCTGTAAAGATTATGCCCCTGGGTTATTTGACGCTTGCGTCGGCGGTGTGATCCAATCGGGAGAGGAGCCTGACTTGAGTGCATCGCGCGAGCTCAAAGAAGAAATTGGTGTGGATGCGGGAGCTATAGAGTTTAAGTCCCTCGGCAAGATGGCGATCCCGTATAAGAGCGGCACCAGCTTTGTGATGGCCTATCTCTACATTGCGCGGGGCAGTTTTATCACCATGCGTCAGCAAAGTGAGGTCAGTGGCATAATGTTGCTGCACACTAAGGAGTTAGCGCGGCTTAAGGACAGCTGCACTTACGACAGCTTTATTGCCTATGAGGAGATCCTGCATCGGGCCCATGAGGCGGGCATCATTAGCAGCGAGAGCTTTTAGTAGGGGGCCTTGAGCGTGGCGCCAGAGGCATTATGGTGAGCTCTGCTCATGAGCAAAACACCACGAGACACCACCAACAGAGCATCTGAAGCGCCCTGCGGCGTTTACTCCTTGGAGTAGCGTTTAGGGATGCTTTAGGCTACCGCCTGAGCGTGTGCTAAGGCTCAGCTTGTCCCCGTGCTGATTGGCCAGAAAAGAAAAAGGCGCCTATGTGGCGCCCTTTTAGTTTAGGTGCAGCTTAAGCCTTGAGCCTAAGCCGCTATTTGCAGAGTAAGTGTAGTCAGGACAATGCGTCCTCATGCGTCCTACGCTAAAACAGGGGCCGCTCAGGGCCACTGCTGACTATTCCTTTTCGAGCAACTTGTGGTGCAGACGGCCTAACACCTCAACTGCCTCATCGGCTCCCACTAAGAAGCACAGATTGTGGCTTGAAGCACCGTAGCAGATCATACGCACAGCGTACTCATCGATGGCAGAGAAGACCTCATCGGTAATGTGAGCCGAGCGGGCCATGTTGTTACCCACTACCGCCACCAGCGATAAGCCGTGCTCAACCTTTACGTGGCAGAATTCACGTAACTCGTGGAATAAGGCCTCAGGAATCGAGGACAGACCAGAAGTCTGGGTACCAGCGTCTAAGGTGATAGCAATCGACACCTCAGAGGTCGACACTAAATCCACCGACAGGTGGTACTTAGCAAAGATGCTGAAGACCTGTGCTAAGAAGCCCGAAGCACCGACCATCTTTGGCGAGGACAGAACAATTAAGGTCTGATTCTTACGCAGGGCCACCGCACGGAATGGTGGAGCGTAATCAGTGGTTGGACGTACCCACGTGCCACCCTTTTCTGGCTCCTTGCTCGAGCCCACAAACACAGGGATGCCGCAGCGTACAGCTGGCACTAAGGTCGATGGGTGTAAGATCTTGGCACCAAAAGTAGCCATTTCTGCTGCCTCTAAGTAGGTCAGCTCGGCAATTGGCTTGGCATTTGGCACTAAGCGTGGGTCGGTGGTGTACACGCCAGGGACGTCAGTCCAGATGGAGATGGTCTTAGCGTGGCAGGACTCACCTAAGAGGGCGGCCGAGTAGTCAGAGCCACCACGACCTAAGGTGGTGGTTTGACCGCTGGAGTCAGCACCGATAAAGCCTTGGGTGACGACAATGGTGTCACCGCTGTCTAACAGTGGCAGTAAGTGCTGCTTGGTTAAGGCGGCAATCACCTCAACTAATGGTAAAGCCTGACCGTAGTTGGAGTCGGTACGCATCACCTGGCGCACGTCAAAACAGGTGGCCTTAAAGCCCTTTTGCTTGAAGATCTCGGTGATGAGGTACGAGGACATGAGCTCACCGTGCGAGACTAAGCGGTCGGTAATGGCATCGGTGCGGGTCATTGTGGCCTGCACTGCCAGATCGCGCACCACGCCTAAGTACTCATTGATCACAGCAGCGTGCTTGTCGCTATCGTCAAGCTGATCAAAGATGGCTTTGTGGATTGCAAAAACCTTAGCGATAATCTCTTCGCGTTGCTTGCTGTCGCAAGCACCGGAGGCTAATTCCACTAATAAATTGGTCACACCGGCGCAGGCGCTGACGACGACCAGCTTTGTGTTTGGGTTGGCAGTTACCACCTGCACACAATTGTTCATGGCCTGATAGTCGGCTACGGAGGTGCCACCGAATTTGGCGATATCGAGGTTTTGCATAATGAGATGAATTGAAGTCTTCTAAGCGCAGAGAGCGGCGGTAAAGAAGTTGGGTCTAAGAGTAGTCGCCACAACAAAGGGCGCTAACTGACAAGCATTTGGCCGCATTCACTGGGACAATTGAGTTTTCTGCATCTTAGATTTGCGCCAAATGACTTGCAAGCGTCCCTGCTTTACGCCCCTTTATAGGGCAAAGATGCTTTTGCCTGTGAGTACACCGTCAAAATAGCTCATAGCACCAGTTTAAGCGGCATATTTAAGCTAAAATCACCGTAAAAGCTAGAGAAAAGAGCGCCGTGCACGGCCGCAGCCAGCGCAAGGAGCGTCACCGTTTACTGCACTTGTAAGGTGCATGGTGGTAGCAGATGGTGTGGTGTGTGCGCATTAGTAGTGCAAATTAGCCTGCGCTGGGTCACATTTTCTGCGGGGGGGTCCCCATATTGGGGCTGGTAAAAGAGACAAAATATCGGGAGCGCTAGTGGAGTTGCAGCCATGGGGGCAAAAGCGAGAGTGTTTTCCCCCCTTGTTTGAGCACAGATACTTGCCACTAACCTATCTTAAGATACGTCGCGGTAGCGACGCTTGACGCTCCATATCAGGTTTCTGCTTCAAAGGTCAACGCGAGCACTTTGACGTAAGTGGTGGCTTAAGTTTGCTGGGATGTTTGCCGCCGCGTTGGTCTTCTCACCAATACCCGCTAACCTAAGATAGGACGGTACCCCTCAGTGTGTCAGCACAGCCACCTCATGGTGGTGGTATTAAGCAACTCAAATCCAGCTTGCAGGCTCTCCTCATAGTTTGGTGGATGCCAAAAAGCAGCAGAGCCCAGCGATCAAACATGGGCCCCCATGTGATGGCGTTTGGCGTGACCAAACTTGGAGTAGTGTTGGTGCCATATCCACCAAACTCTGAGGAGAGCCAGCTTGCAGGCGAGATAGCAACAACTCTGAGCTTCCTCACCAAGAGCACCTTGCTGCTAGCGGTGGTTTAAGTTTGCGGGTATGCTATTTACCGGTAGCTGCTACTAACTTACAACCTGCACATCTGTAATTTCACGGGTTTCAGCACAGAACACCATGGCCAGACGCCACAAAATTGGCCGCCGCGCAAAGGTTTCGCCGTATTTGTTGTCCACAATCTGCTGTGCTGCTTGCTGCAGTAGTTTTTGGGTAGTGCCACGAGTTTGCGCATACTTGAGCTCAATGACCACCGTCGTATCCTGCCAATCAAACAGCACATCTGGTCTGCCTAAGGCCTCAGGCTGGTTAAGCACCAACCTGACATGCAAAGCCAGCGAAATACCTAAATTCAAGCTGTGCACAATGGCGCTTTCTTGCGTTAGAGGATATTTAATGCAATCGGCGCTCAGCAACAGCTCGTTACAGCATTTCTGCAAGGCCGCAGCATCGTGGTTCTTTATAGCAGCCCGTAGACTGGTGCTAAAGTAGTCTAAGCCTTCCTCAGCATTAGGAAGCAGCTCCTCGTAATAGTCTTGGGTGAGCGCGCTCTCAATCTCTTTGTTGGGTACGCCTAAGCTCACCTTGAAGCCAAACGGTGCTTTGAGCGTCAAGTAACCGGCCTGAAAGAGCAAGACCTCGGGTCTCATCGTCTTCAGTGTGCTCGGGTTTTGAAACTCGCTTGAGCCTACTTTCACGCAGTCACCTGCTAAGAGGTTTAAGCGCTCTGGCCATGACTGCTGAGACAAGATTTTCTGCAGCTCAGCCTGTCCACTGACAGCAAACCAATACGGGCTGAAACTCGTATACTCTTCGCTAAAGAAAGATAGTACTGACCACAGTGAAAACACATGAGTAGCGTATTTTCTGTCAAAGCAGTAGCCGTCATACCACGTCGCCATTTCGTCGAGCAATTGCTCCACATGCTGGTCAGTAACCTGCTTTGCAGACAACTGCAACCATTTGGCCGCAGCATAGCGCAGATGCTCAGGGAAATAGCGCATTAACTCCTCACGAGTAATGCCACAGATGGTGCCATACTCAGGCTTTTGCGAGATATCTGCTACGGAATTGCCGGCAGAGAAAATCGCAGTGTCCTTTAATCGCGTAATGCCCGTGATGAAGGTAAAACGCAACTTGCCAGAGCTTGCTTTGAGCAGAATAAAAAAGTCACGCATTACCTGCGTCATTTTCTCGCTCTCTGCGTCATTTTCAGCAGTAAAAAGGCGGGTCAATGGCGCATCGTATTCGTCTACCAGTAGTACTAGGGAGTCATCAGGCACTGCATTGATCAGTAGCTCAAAAGCATCTTGCGTAGAGTTAGCAGTAGTCTGGAGTTTAATGTGCGCATTAGTGGCAAATTGCATAATAGCGTCGTTAAGCCGATTCGCAAAATCAGCCGCACTGTGGCAATTGCGGAGAAGCACACTGAAATCAAGGTGCAGCACATAGAAAGGGCCCTCATTTCTTGGCACCTGTGGCCACAGATTTTCAATCTCGAGTCCTTTGAAATATGAGTCATGACCGTTATAGGGGGCGACGCCGTGTAAAAACAGGGTCCTTGCGATTTTTTTGGTGCTGAGGCATTAGTGGCAGATCGTGTTGCTGCCTAGTCTAGCTGTGTGTACAGCAGCACTGTGTCTTAGAAGCTGCGCGCTGCAGGGT